>DATEKZ010000732.1:0-3043 GCA_035277185.1 Verrucomicrobiia bacterium | reverse complement strand
ACTTTCCCGAAGACCGGTTTTATGCGCTGGGCGGCGTTCCCACGCGCGACATCTTGAAAATGCTGGGCCATGAGCAGGGCGTCCCGATCGATCACATCGCCGTGGCGCACGAGAAAGAGGTGGAATACCTGCCGCTCATCGACCAGGTGGAGCCGGTCAATGTCGTCGTCAGGATCGCGCGCGAGCATTACGGAAAGATTCCGATGGCGGTGGCGTCCGGCGGGACGAAAAAGATCATCACGCAGGTGCTGGAGCATTTGGGCATCGTGAAACTGTTCGATGCCATCGTGACCAGCGAAGATGTGACCCGTCAGAAGCCGGCGCCGGACATCTTCCTCGAGGCGGCGCGGCGCATCGGTGTCTCCCCCAAATACTGCCGGGCGTATGAAGACACCGATCTTGGGTTACAGGCCATCCGCGCCGCGGGAATGGAAGCGGTGGATGTGCGTAAACTACTGGTGAAGCGTTGAAGCATCCTTGGGGCGACCGCCTCTGATCATCGAGGTGGCAACCTGGCGGGGATCGAGTTGACTTGACCCCTGGTCGGAGCATAGACGGGGACCGCCCTCAAAAACGGATGCCTGGCCATGTCGCGCCGCGCCGTCACAGTTCCATGAGTCCATTGGTGCGTCGATGCCGGATCCACTTTCCAACAGCGCCTCTGGTCCTGAAAACCCCGGGCATAGCCTTCCTGGTACCCCTGGCTTTTCCCGAGATGATACACGGTCGTTACTATCCCCCACAAAGCGATGATCGTCACCAAGCCGACGAATACTATTTTCTTTCTCATGGCAGTTCCTGTTTTTTGTTCCTTTATTTTTGACGGCGCAAAGATGAATTCGTCAGGTCGGGCGCTTCTTCCACACATAACGAAACATCAACACCCGCAGCGCGGCCGTCAGCGGAATGGCGAGAATGCCGCCCAGCAATCCGCCCAGCACGGTGGTTCCCACCATGACGGCAATGATGATCGTGAGCGGATGCAGCCCGACGCGGTCACCCATGATCTTCGGTGAAATGACCAGGCCTTCGAGGGTTTGCACGACGGCGAAAACGGCGACTACCAGCAACGGATGCAGCCAGTCGCCATACTGGACGAACGCGATGATTAACGCCGCCACACACGTCACAATCGCGCCGAGGAACGGGATCATGGTCAGCACAGTCGCCATCACACCCACCAGAAACGCATACGGCAGTCCGATGAGGTAAAAGCCGATCGTGTACAGCACGCCGTCGCACAAGGCCACCATCACCTGGCTTCGAAAGAAGACGATGAGATAGCCGTTGATCGACTTCAGCACGAAGACGAGTTCGTCTTTGAATTCGGACTTCGCGACCGGCAGATAGTTTGTCCACTTCTGTTCGATGCCTTCCTTTTCGAGCAGGAAATAGAACGCGTAAACGGGAACCAGCGCCAGACCCGCCAGGACGCCGAACCATGAAGCCACACGGGAGGCCTGCCCGAAAATCCACGATCCCGCCTTCGGCACTGCCTTGGCAAGCCATTCCGTGGCCGATTGCAACGTCTCCGGATTAAGCGCTTTTGTCAGGAGCGTCGACGTTTGGTTGGTTGTGCCAGTAGCCGGCGGCGTGTTCGTTCCCGTCGGCGCGGTAAACTCGTTGGTTGCCGCGACTGTGTTCGTGCCGGCCGGAGCGGTCAACGTGTTGGTCGCCGCGACCGTGTTCGTGCCGGAACGGCTGGCGGAAGTGAGATTCAGCAGCTTGACCAGAAATGCGGGAGGATGGTCGATCCATACCTGTATGCGGGCCTGAGCGTTGGTCGAGTAGGTGGGAATCTTTTCGACGAGTTGTCCGGTCTCACGAACAACTTGCGGCACGACGCTTCCAAACAGCGCGATGACGATCATGGCCGCCAGCGCGAACACGAAAATGATCGCGCGCGTGCGCGGAGCGCCCCGGCTTTCGATGAAATCGACCAGCGGATCGAGCAGGTACGCAATGACGCCCGCAACGGCGAGCGGCCAAAGCACCGGCGCGAGGAGTTGCAGCACCTGTCCCAGCCCCCAAATCAGCGCCACGATAAGGACCACCAGGACCGCGATCGCCAGTGCACTCACCGCAAGCCAGATCAGCCTGGCCTGCTTGGCGCTGGGCGGGGGGAAGCTCATGAAGCGCTTAACCCTCGCCGAGTTTCTCCGACTTTTCCGCCGCCGCGCGCACGGCGGTGATCAACGCCCCGCGCACACCGGCCTTCTCCAGTTCGTGAAGACCCTCGATCGTCGTCCCGCCCGGACTCGTCACCATGTCCTTCAAGGCGCCCGGATGCTGGCCTGTTTCCAGGATCATTTTTGCCGTGCCCAGCATCGTCTGCGCAGCCAGTGTCGTCGCCACGGCCCGGGGCAGACCCGCCGCGACTCCGCCGTCGCTCAACGCCTCGATGAGCAGGCACGCGTAGGCCGGCCCGCTGCCGCTCAAGCCGGTGACCGCGTCCAGCAGTGATTCCTGGACCTGAAAGGCGACTCCCACACCGGAAAACAGCTTCTGCGCGAGTTGACCGTCCTCCGCCGTGGCGTTCTTGCCCGGAGCGTAAGCGGTCGCCGAAGCCCCGACGATGGCCGGTGTGTTGGGCATGACGCGAATGACGCGGGCGCCTCCCACCAATCCGCCTTCCAGTTTGGCCAGCATCACACCGGCGGCGATGGAAATGAGCAGATGCTTTTCGGTGAATTGATCGCGAATCTCCTTGAGCACGTCGCCCGCCTGATCCGGCTTCACGGCGAGGAGCAGCACCTCGGCAAACATCACCACGTCCGGATTGGACGCGGTCGCCTTGGCGCCGACCTCCTTGGAAAACGCGGCGCGGGCGGCTTCGCTGGGATCACTGGCGAGAATCTGGTCGGGCTTCACCAGCCCGGCCTGGACGAATCCTTTGGCGAGGGCCGACGCCATTTTTCCTGCGCCAAGAAAACCGAGCGTGAGTTTTGCAGCCATCGGCTGATTGTCAGGGGTCGAGCGTCGGGAGTCGAGATTGAAAATCCTGGACGCGAGATGGACGTGGCCTGGAAGTAAATTTGCCCGG
>DATEKZ010000731.1:0-5910 GCA_035277185.1 Verrucomicrobiia bacterium | reverse complement strand
CTTCGCGCAAACCCCTGGCGCCGGCGCGGCGGGCGGCCTCGGTTTCGGCTTGTTTGCTTTCCTGGACGCGAGGGCGGAGCCCGGCGCCGAATTGTTCGCCCGCTACGCCCGCTTGAGCCAGCGGCTGCGTGAGGCGGACCTCGTCATCACCGGTGAAGGGTCGATCGACAAATCGACGTTGATGGGCAAGGGCGTCGGCGAAATTGCGCAGCGCTGCCGGCGGATGAACATTCCTTGCCTCGGACTGTCGGGTGTGCTGAACGACCGCGCGCTCCTGCGGCGCCGCTTCGTTGCCGTTCACTGTTTGACACCGGAGGTGACCACACCGGACAAAGCGATGCGCAGTCCGGCGCTTTGGCTGCGGAAACTCGCAGCCAGGGTTGCCACGAATTGGCGCGAGTAAATGGCACTCTCCGAAATCATTTTCCGGGAAACCGTACCGGTCGTGACAGCGTCTTACCCTCTGCAACGACGGAACGCACCATGACTCAATTCCGCCAGGGACGACCGAATTCGACCCCCGCAATCCTGTCTTACCTGCGGGCGCACTTTGGCATCACCCGTCAAACCGGCGGAAACGTGAGCCTGATCCATCGGAAAAATAAATTTCACCCGGGGACGAGCTGCGATATATTAGGGCCGCGTTGCCACTGATGAACAAAGGGACCAAAATCGCGATTTATGTAACCGTCATGCTGATCGCCGGCTTTCTTGGCTGGGGTTTCAAGGTCAATTATGCGCGGCTGATGGACGACAACGCCCCGAAAGCCGATGCCGACCTTGTCAACGTCAAGATCCCGGACTACCAGAAAAAGGCCCAACCGATCAAAACCGATTATCACCTCGGCCTCTGGGGCGCGGGCCTGGGGGTGTCGATGGTCCTGCTCGGCCTGATGGCGGCGCACGATGTTTCGCAGTACTTTGGCGCCAAGGCGCTCAAGGTGCTCTACAACGACGAGCGGGAAGGCATGGGACAACCGGATTACGAAAAGGCCGAGCAGGAATGGGCCAAAGGCAACTTTCTGGAAGCGATCCAGCTCATGCGCGATTGCCTCAAGGCCAACCCTCGCGAACAGCACGTCGCCCTGCGGATCGCCGAGATTTACGAGAAGGATCTGCAGAACTACCTGGCGGCGGCATTGGAATACGAGGAAGTGCTCAACCAGAAACTGCCTCCGGAACGATGGGGTTGGGCCGCCATCCATCTCTGCAATCTTTACACCAGCAAACTGAATCAGCCGGACAAAGGTGTCGCTCTGCTCCGCCGGATCGACGCCGAGTACGGCCAGACCGCCGCGGCCGAAAAGGCGCGCAAACGTCTCTCGCAACTCGAAGCCGAAGGCATTCTGCCACGGCGACCTGAAGCCGAAGCGGAAACCGCCGCGCCACCGTCCTCGAATCTCCCGCCGGGTTTCGCGCCGAAGAAGGCCTGAGCCGTTCCTGTTCAATTCGAACGGCTTTTAAGGAATCGGCCGAAATTCACCAAAGTCGAACCGGGTTGGCAACCGGGATTCAGGAAGAGCCATCGCCAGGTTTATACTTCACTTGCTCGGCCCGCCTCTATCCCTTAACGTCCGCGCTTCGATTTTGTGTATCGAAAAGCGACTGACACCTGACAACAAACAACTGGCAATCGGAATGGCTTACCTGAACGACCACTACCTCAAACTCAAGGCCGGCTACCTGTTTCCCGAGATCGCGCGGCGCGCAAAAGCATTTTGCGAGCAGAATCCCGAGGCGGCCAAGCGACTGATCCGTTGCGGCATCGGCGACGTGACTGAGCCGCTCCCGGCAGCCGTTATCGTTGCGATGCACAAAGCGGTCGATGAAATGGCCGAGCGCACGACATTCAAGGGCTATGGCCCCGAACAAGGGTATGAATGGCTCCGCACCGCCATCGCGAAGAACGATTTTCGCGACCGGGACATCGACGTGGCCGACGACGAAATCTTCATCAGCGACGGGTCGAAGTGCGATTGCGGCAGCATCCTCGATGTGCTCGGCAACAATAACCGGATTGCGATCAGCGATCCTGTGTACCCCGTGTATGTCGATACCAACGTGATGGCCGGCCACACCGGTGAAGCGGACGAGGCGGGGGCGTATGCGGGCATCGTCTATCTTCCGTGCACGCCGCAGAATGGATTCATTCCCGAGCCGCCGCAGGAAAAGACGGACGTGATTTATCTCTGTTCACCCAACAATCCGACCGGCGCTGTCGCGACGCGGGCGCAGCTTGAGGCCTGGGTGAAATACGCGCTGGCCAACAAATCCATCATCTTGTTTGACGCCGCATACGAGGCTTACATTTCCGATCCGGCGATCCCGCATTCGATCTATGAAATCCCCGGCGCTCGTGAATGCGCCATCGAATTTCGGAGCTTTTCCAAGAACGGCGGGTTCACCGGCACGCGCTGTGCATTCACGGTGGTGCCGAAGGCGCTCGTGGCCGCGACGAGCAAGGGCGAATTCAAATCGCTGCACCCGCTCTGGAACCGGCGGATGAGCACCAAGTTCAACGGCGTGAGCTACATCGTCCAACGCGCCGCCGAAGCGCTTTACACACCGGAAGGCAAGGCGCAGGTGCGGGAGCTCGTCGGGCATTATATGGGCAACGCGAAAGTACTGGTCGCGGGCGCGAAGGCTGAAGGGCTTACGGTCTATGGCGGCGTGAACGCGCCGTATATCTGGGCGCAAACGCCGAAGGGAATGACCAGTTGGCAGGCGTTCGACAAAATCCTGAACGAAGCGAACGTGGTGATCACGCCGGGAAGCGGGTTCGGATCGAAGGGCGAGGGCTACTTCCGCGTGAGCGCGTTCAACAGCCGCGCCAATGCCGAGGAGGCGGCGAAGCGATTACAGACGTTAAAGTGGTGAGCGAACGGGACCAAAAAAGGACGCTGAAACATCATGCGACTCACGGCGTATCTGCGTCGATCTTCTGTTTTCTGCGGTTTTCTGTTCCGCTTAAGGCACCTGGGGCGTGACCAGCCGATAGTAACATTGTGTCGAGCCTGCTCCGTTCGGAGCAAGGACCTGAACCGTTTGTTCCAGGGCTTTGGCGGAAATATCGCTTAGCCTGGACCATGACGCTCCGCTTAATGCGTCCAACGACAGAACGGTGTAGGTCTTGCCCGGCATCGCTTTGAATCGAAGCCGCAGCGACTGCGAGGGACCGCCGGCCAACTCAACGGACTCGATCCTGAGGAAGCTCTGCGCATCACGAGGATCGGTGCCGCTCGTGTACTCGGCCAGGTTGCTTTGCCCGTCGCCGTCCGGGTCTGCGTTGTCACCGCTGACCTCGGGATCCGCCAGTTCCGCCGCGGTAAAATGCCGCGCCTTCCACGTGTTGATAACCATGTCGCCGACGGTGACAGCCACGTCATCGAAGGCAGCCAGGTCACCATCGCTGGCGGTCAGACGCAGCACGTAATCTCCCGGAGCGCCAAATCTGGCTTCCGTGATTGCTGATGCCGTGTCCGTAAAAACGACTTCGCCGCCACCTGAAAACTTCGCCCAACTGATGCTGAGTATTGCGGGAGGAATCGGAATGCCATCGTCGCTGGCCGCGCCATTCAACGGCAGCGGGTCCGGCAGCAGCACAGCCAGATCGCCGCCCGCATCGACGGACGGGGCCTGATTGCCGGACGCGGAAACACCGCTCAATTCCAGATCGAAGCTCAAGTCGGGGCTGGCGCCGTTCACCTGGTGAATTCCGACCGCCAAAACGTTCGTCCCCACGATCAGCAGCGACGGAGGCACGTTCGTTTCGTCGAAGATCGTCTCGTCGAGGCCAACCACGTCCTGATCGGCGGGTGTGTCGGACGCAATCGTCCCGCCCGGCATGTTGCTGCGGAAGATTTCCGTCCCGTTCAGATAGAGCACTCCCCCATCGTCCCGCAAAAGCTTCGCACTCAGGTTGGTCACGGCAGTTGCGTTCGCCACGGTGAACGACTGGCGGAACCAGGTGGTGATGTATTTGTTGGTCGGGTCCGGGCCGAAACTGACGACCGTTGCTTCGTTCCCGTTGCCGTATCCGAGAGGGGAAGGACGGGCCGGCCAGGCGCTGTCGTCGAAGTCCGGCAGCCGCCAGGAGGTCCCTGGCTCGATTCCGTTGTCCCAATATTTCCAGACCGATCCGCGGGCGACCAATGTCACCGGCGCTGCCGGACGATCGATAGTCAAGGTGACATCGTCGCTCACGATCAGGTCGGCGTCGTTGACCGTCAGGCGCAGGACATAGACTCCGGGCGCAGGAAGACTGATCGAGGTGCCGAGTTGCGTCGCGTTCCCGAACGCCACCGGGGCAGGACCGTCGATCTGGTTCCAGGCGGCCGTGATGGCTCCCGGCGGATTCGGGAGGCCATCGTCGGTCGCGCTGCCGACCAGGTTGGTGGCGACCGGATAGCTGCTCGCGACCATCCGAATGTCCGGCCCCGCGTCGATCAGCGGTGCACGATTGCCGGTGTTAATCACTCCGGGCGACGGCGGTCCGGCACTGTTGCGCCAGTTGGCCGGGTCGTTGCCGTACGCCGCAGAGTTGATTCGTTCAAGCGAGGCGCCGAATCCGTCGGCATTGGTTGGCCAGGGTGGTTTGTCGTTGTAACGGACGACATCGATGTCGATGTATGGAATGAAGATCGCGCCCGTATTGGTATCGATGTCCGGAGGATCGGGCCGCTGCAATGCCATACGCTCGCCGCTACCTTGAAGATTTCCGGCATACGGGCCATAGATCGCAATCGCCGGCGGCACGCCGTACTTCGCGCGGAATGCGATCGGATTGGTGTTGACGATCAACGCCAGGGCGGTGGGCGACAGCTCGGAATTCATCGGAAACCGGAAGTCCGCGCCTTCGAGCCGCCATGTGTTGGTCGGGTGTAACGGATCGTAGAGCTTCACGGCGGCAGTCGTAACGTTCTTCACCTCGACAAATTCATCTCCGCCCGGGGCCGGGTGATAGTGGATCTCATTGATCACGACGGGACCGATGCGCGGGCCGGCATTCAGCCCACCGAGCGTATTGTTCGCCGACGCAGGAAAGTCGGCCTCTCCGGTGCTGGTCACGTACCGGCCGAAGCTCACACCGTTGGCCGATGCTCCAAACGAAAATCCATGACTGTATCCGGTCAGATTCCCGGCTCCGTCACCCGAAAACAGGTAAACCTCTTCGCCGTGGGAACTGAGCGTGAAGCTGCTGCCCTGTCCGGGAGTGGCGTTAAAATCGTTTTCGGTCAGAGTCCGGTATCCCCCGCCCGTAATATCCGAGCCTGCCGGAATGCGAAACTTCTTCGGCGCATGCCTGTCGTCCGTAAGATACCAATCCGTCACCGCGACAGGGGACGCGCCAGGATTGTGCAACTCGATGCTGTCGATCTGCGGCGGATCGGTATGAGTCAAGATCTCGTTGACCTGGATCGTTGGAATTCCGAAGCCAACATCGTCGACCCCGGGAGTTCCGCCCGCGACGGCGCTCGGACGCCAGGCTGAGCGAGCGTCCCAGTCGGCTGGAGCCATCAATTCATCGGCCAGGTTCAGTGAAAACCCGAGGCCATCGGCTGTCGCGTACCAGGTGTCGTTGTACGTGAAATCGAATATGGGTTCCTCCAGCGATCCCGCCAGCGCGAGTCGTTCGCCGGAATTCTCCAGGCTTCCGACGTATTGGCCCGCAATCTTCGGCCCGGCGCCGTAACGCGATTGGAAGGCGGCGGAATTCTTCACTACCACGACGCGTTCACCCGGCGCCAGATTGGTCACCGCGCCTCCCGCGAAGGTGAATTCAACGCCTGCCGTGAAATGAAATCCAGCCAGGTTGAGTGGCGTTGAGCCGATATTTCTTAACTCGATGAACTCGAAGTCGTCGGCCGCGTAGGCGCTGCCAACCGGCGGGTCCGACGGATGGAACATGAG
>DATEKZ010000730.1:0-11758 GCA_035277185.1 Verrucomicrobiia bacterium | reverse complement strand
AAAGCAGGAGAACCGATAAACGGCCGGAGGATCCAGCAGAGCTGGCTTCCAAAGAACAGATTGCCGCCGAGCCACGCGAAAAGGACTCGTCGCGCGACTTGTGTGCTGCCGCCCAGCGCTTGCAATAAGCGAAAGAGACGGACGTTGGCCGCCGTTCCGGCGAACGCGATGACCACGACCTGTGTGAGCTGGACAAAGTTGTAGGCCGCCCACGGAACCTGTGTCTGGCGGGTGAGCGATGGCGTGTTCCAGACGATGAAGAAGATGATCGGCGCGAAGGCGCCGAGGATCGCAGCAGCAATCGTGAAGCTCATCAGCACCAGCATCAGGGACTGGCGAAAGCGAAGGTTGAGTCCAAGCAAGGGCGCGAGCATGCCGTTGAGCAAGGCGTTGCCCAGAGTGATGAGCAGGATCACCAGCGGGAACTTGATGAGGTTGAAACCGGCCTGCCTTGGTGAGCGCCACCAACCCATCGCCGCGCCGTACAAACCCGCGCCGAAGAAGATCACCGCCACGTAGCCCAGCACGCGAGCGCCCTGCCAGCGGTGCGCCCAGTCTTTGAGAGCGTCCGGATCGCCCCGAAGCAGATCGGGGAACTGCTCGACGTGCGCGGAAAGGGCACTCATGCGACCCTGGCGAGTTGTGGCTCGGCGGCAGGTGCTCTTCGAAGCGCAATTCGGCCGGCATGGACAACCGGCACTGCCATCAAGGCCAGTGCGACGGAGAACCAGGCCCAGTCGAATTCGACGGGCAACAGCGCGCGCAAGGCCGCCGTTCCCTGATCGGCTATTCTGATCGCGTCGGCCATGAATACATACAGGGCCAGCGCGATTCCGACGCAACCCACAGCGACCGGTTTCCAGGTGGAACCGTTCCGGCCGGGCCCGTGTTCAAACTGCGTCACAAACGTTCCCCACAGAATCATCAGGAGCGCGATGGAAGTGGGCGCCCAGACCGGTCCCCACCAGGGCAACGGCAACAGAAAAAGAATATCCCAATCGTCAATCGCGTTCGGCCAGCCCGTCATCACTTTGAGAAAGACATAGTAGAAAATGTCCCACGTCCCGAAGGCGATGCCCATGTAGCCGAATCGGCCCCGCCACGTCGCCCCCGCGAGCCAGCCAACCGTGAAAATCATGATCAACGTCGCCAGTTCACGGACCAATTCGGCCTCGCCGAGGCCCGTGGCGATCGGCAGCGGATTCGGTTGATAGGGTTCGATCCGATCAACCAGCGTGCGGAGATAATAAACCACTGCCGCCTCCACCCATGCCATGGCGACGGCGAAGAGACCGACAACAAACCAGCCGGTCCGGGCATTCATACGTTCTGGGGTATTCATTTGGACAATTCGCAGTGAAGACGGTTACGGACCGTGTGGTTCATCGTGCGACGATCTGAAAATTCTCCACGAAGCCGTAAAGCAGCAGCAGCAGGAGAAGACCCGCCGCAGTCACCACGAAGCAGAGATGCGCCGACAGACGCTTTACCGAAAGCGCGATAACGAACTCTTCATTCACGACATCGGCCGATACGTGAAAAACTTTCCAGGCATTCAGCGCGAGCGCGACCAGCGGCCCGCCCAGCACGATCACCGGGGAAACAAGAAGGTTGAACGGTGTGCTTGCCGTCATTGCGGCGAGCATCCGGTTCGCCGCCTCGACGCCAACGGCGGCGTCGAGGATTCCCGCCGTGAGGAGAAGCAGGGCGGGCAAGATAAGAATCAGGCTGACGATGGCAATACTGTTTCCTTTGCGATTCATGGGTTCCTTTCAGATGGATGTCAGGGGTTGTCTTCGGGGTTGGCAGACCGGATCGCGCGCGCGGATGAGCGGTTCGACGGCTCGGCAAAGTGAAAGAACGAACTGTCTCAATTGGCGCCTCACTTCCTGAAAATATTCCGCGCGCGAACCGCCAATGGCGGTCAGGCACCGGCCGTGGCTTGCCCAGAGAACCGACGCTGCCGCATGGCCGAAGACCCAGAACTGCGTCTGCCACAGCGCTCCGCCCAGCCCGAGCGGCGATCGGCCCGCAGACGCCAGTCGGTCGCGGTGAAACGCGACGTGACCTGCTTCATCGCGCAGAATGAGCGCACACATCGCCGCGAGCGGCGCGTCCGGTGAGTGCCGGCGCAGCACGCGATAGTAGGCCGTGCTGACCAGTTCGGTGAGCAACAGGACTTGCAGCTCGAACCGCACACCGGACACGCGCCGGCAGAGACAAAACGCCGTGAAACTCCAGTGCGATTTGATGCGACGCCCGCCGAAGCGGTCCACCGCGCAGCTGAGCAGTCGAGCGTGTTCCTTTTCTTCGGCGAACCAAAGATCGACCAGGGTACGCGTCTCCTCGGTGCAGCTTCGATATCGTTCCGCATCGAAGGCAATCAACGAAGCCGGCCCGCCGCCGTCGCCGAGTTGAAATTGTTCCAGGGAACGGACCAACGGCGCGAGGGCTTCCGCGGGGATTGGTATCTGCGGCGCCGACCACTCCGGTTCCGGGCGGTCCCGTCGATTCCGCTCAAAGTGCGCGATCCATTTGGAATAGTTCATAAACAAGGAGCGTTCCTCTACGCGGCAGTCAGTTCGACGGCGGGAATCTTATGGCTGGAATCCGCAGACGGTTGACCAACCAAATCACGGATGCGGTTTTCGACTGCGTCGATCATGGAGTCCGGAGTGGACGTTCCCGCCGTGACGCCCACCGTTTCCGCTCCATCAAACCATTCGCCACACAAATCAGCGGCGATCTGGACGTGATGCACGCGCGCGCAGTAGCGGCTGCATGTCGCGACCAGTTCGCGGGTGTTGTTACTGTTGGCGCCGCCGATGACGATGACGACATCGCTCTGCTGCGCCAGCTCGCCGGCCGCTGCCTGGCGCTGTTTGGTCGGCTGACAGACCGTGTCAACGAAGCGCACCTCCGAATCTGGAAACCGCTGCCGAATCAATGACACAAGATGCCGAACCCGGTCCACCGGCTGCGTGGTTTGCACAGCAATGCCGAAACGCGGGCGCTCCCGAAGCGCGGCGACGTCGTCTTCGGAGAGGACGACGTCGTATTCGTCCAGGTCTTCCGTCAGGCCGCGTACCTCCACATGGTCGCGCTTGCCAATGATGACCGGGTGATAGCCGTCGTGGACCAACTTGGCCACCATGCGATGCGCGAAATGGACGAGCGGGCAGGTCGCTTCGACGACGTTCAGTCCGCGTTCACGCACGCGCTTCATGGTCCGCTCGGATGCGCCGTGAGCCGTGATCATCACGGTGGGTGTGTTGACCGTCGAAAGCTCCGGTTCGATGCGGATTCCCTTTTCACGAAGCGAGGCGAGGACCGTTTCATTGTGAACCAGTTCACCAAGAATCGTCACCGGCTCGGCGTCGGCCTGTTTCGTTGCCAGCGCAATGGCGTCACGGACGCCGAAGCACATACCCAGATGTTCTGCACGGAGGATTTTCATACGTCACCGGAAGTGAAGTTTAAGCATTGCCTTTTTCGTTTGAATTCACTTTGCACTGCAAAGCATAAGACCAGCAGAGATCGTGCTTGTTCAAAGGTGCGAATCATTTACCTGACTTGGTTTGCTGAACGATCTGTTCGAGCAGGTTGATGTACTGCGTGAACGCTTTGCGGCCTTGCGGTGTGAGGGCGAACGTGGTCAGGGGCCGGCCGCCTTGAAACTCTTTGGTCACGGACACGTAGCCCGACTCCTTGAGGGTGCGGATATGCGCGGTAATGTTGCCGTCGGTCATGTTCAGCGTGTCCCGCAATTCGGTAAACGAAAGCTGCGGCACGGTGGCCAGGAGCGACATGATGGCCAGCCGCCCCTTCTCGTGAATCACGCGGTCGAGCTGTAAGAATGGTTCCGGGTTCACGCCTCATTCTTCCTCTTCTCTGTGAAGTAGAGATAGACTCCATACGCCAGATGGAGCCCGCCGAACCCGCCGCCCATCACCCCGTGCGCCCAGTGCAACGGCGGCATCCCCGCCGCATAACTGCGATGGTTGACAAACACGAGCAAAACACAGGCAATCAAAGCAAAAAGCCACCCGAACAACCGGATTCCGCGCGGCATGAAGAAACCGGCCGCGTGCAGGGCGCAGCCATAAAGAGCCATCCAGACCGGCGGCACCCACCAAATCTGCAGAGGCTCGCGCCACCGCGGCAGCGCGGCCACCAGTCCTACAACCAAACCCACCACGAAGGCCGGGAGAATCGCGCTCGTCACCCGCCGCGTCGGAAGAGACCAAAATGGTTCCGCGTCGCGAAGAGCCTGGCGCCGGACCAGGAGATAGGCTCCAGCCACCGCGATCAGGCCGACTCCCAGCCAATACAGGACGAAGAAACGGGGAAGACTCAGCTTCGACATCCTGGCCCACTCACCTTCCGCAAAACCCGCCAGACCGGCCAGCAACCCAAGGCTCCCCGTCAGCAACATGATGGGTGCAAGCGCGCGACGGTAAATCGCCGACCGCTCCATCAAAGTCCGGATCACCTGCAGATGTTCCGTCGCCCATTCTTGTGCCATGCGCCTATACTTTGCATTACAAAGTAAACGGGTCAAGCGGAAACTTTCTTGAGGGTCGAAATGGACGCATCAACCATGCCCCTGCGCGACGAGTTCCACCACCGATCATGATAAAACGATGCAGGAAATTGATGCGCCCAGTCAAAAGCACCACCCGCGCCCATCGTCAGTTTCGATGGCCGGGAGAGGTTTTTCGATTAACCGGCACCGTCGAGGTCTCGCTAGGCTGCGCGGAATGAAAGTCCCCTCACCAACTGATCGCCCGAGGATGCGGGTTTGGGCTGGCTGGGCCGCGCTGTTGCTCCTAATCTTCGCCGAGTGCTGGGTGGTCTGCCAGTTCGGCAACGTTTGCTGGCAGGCAATGATGGAGCAGGACTCGGGGGTCGGCAGGCTTCACGCCGACGTGGCGATGGCGTTCCGTTGAAGTCTCAAGTCATCCTAAGAACTGAACTATGGACGAACAGGATCGTTCGGAACTGGAGCGACTGAAGCGCCAGGTCGAGTCGGCGCGACGTGACCTCGACCACGTTTGGATGCAGGTCCAACAATTGGAGGCGCGGCTCAGACTTGAAGCGCAAAGGAGCGAATCCTTTTCGGCCACGAAAGCAGAGCCGATGGAGATAGCTCCGGCGCCCCTCTCACCGGCCGAAATGCCGGACGCTCCGCCTCAAATTGGGCCGCTAATTGGCCAGGTTCCGGAGGCAGCACCCCGGCCGCCGCTGATTCCGCCCGTCATCCCTCCGCAACCGACTCCGGCTTTCACACAACCGGCGACGCAACCGCAGTCAATTCCCCGAGCGCACGGAGCGCCGGCAGAGCCGCCGCCGGTTGTCTCCTCCGAACCGCCTCCTGTTTATCCGACTCCCGAGGCTCAGCCCGCCGCCGGGGGATCCTCCTTCGAGATGCGGCTGGGCACGTACTGGCTGGTGCGCATCGGCATTGTGATGCTGCTCACAGCGTTGGTCTTCTTCGGCCGCTGGGCCTATCAGAATGTGATCGCGAGCATGGGGGCCATCGGCAAGGTGACGCTGATGTATCTGAGTGGCGCCGCGCTTCTGGGCATCGGAGGCTGGCTGCAAAGAAAACAGGAATCACTCAGGAATTACGGGCAGGTGCTCTTTGCCGGGGGACTGGCCGCCGTCTATTTCACCACTTACGCCGCGCATCACGTCGCGAATCTGCGCGTCATCGAAAGTGCGCTGCTCGACGGTTTGCTGCTGTTGGGCTGGGCGGGATTCATGGCGTTCCTGGCCGACCGCAAGAAGTCGGAACTGCTGTCGCTCTTCGCCATCGGTCTCGCCTACTACACGTCGGTCATCACCAACATCGGTCTGTTCACGCTCTACTCAAATCTGGTGCTGACCGCCGCCGCGATTTTCTTTCTGGTCCGCCATCGCTGGGCGGCACTTTCGTTCCTCAGTCTGGTGGCGACCTATTTCGCCTTTGCCTACTGGCGCTATTTTCACGACGGAACCTGGCTTTGGACGGATCGCGAGACGGCGTTGGCCAACTTCTGGCCGGGCAACCTGTTCCTATTCGGGTACTGGATTCTGTTCACCGCCGCCGCCTTTCTTTCCCGGCACGAAAAGCTGTCCGGAGCGAATCGCGCCGCTTTCGTCACCACGAACAACGCCGCGTTCTTCCTGCTGGTGACGCTGAGTCTGACACGGACTTATCGCGATTCCTTCTGGATGTTTGCGCTCGGCTACGGCGCCGTGTTGCTCGTCCTGGCGCTCGCATCGAAGCGAACGCACGCAACCGAAGCCGTGGTCGCGGGCAATTACCTGACGCAAGGTCTCCTGCTGATCACAATCGGGTTGATCGCGAAATTCAGCGGGCTCCAACTGGCCCTGTTGCTGGCCAGCGAAAGCGTCATCCTGCTCATCCTCGGCCTGCAACAAAAGAACCTGATTCTTCGCGTCGGTTCCTTCGTCACGGCAGCGCTCGCGGTCGGCTGGTGCATCGATGGCATGAAACGCTTCGATCCGCCAGGACTTTACCTCGGCGCGGGCATCGGCCTGCTGCTTGCCTTCAATGCCTGGTGGTCGCGCCGCAACGACGAAGCCCCGGACGAGGGTCTGTTGCGGCCCCGGACAACCTGTTTCGCGGCTCTCGCTCTGCTGACGTGGTTGGTGACCACGTGGAACAACACCAGCGCGGCGAACTTTCCTCTCGTTCTGGCCGTGGAAACTCTCGTGCTGACCGCATCCATTTACGCAATTCGGATTCGTGAACTGTCTCTTTTGGCGCAGGGATTCCTGATGCTCGCGCAGGTGCTCTGGCTGTTCCGCCACATGGAGAGCGAGGTGCCTGTGCCCTTGTGGAATCCTGTCGTCCTCATCTCCATCACTCTCGCGCTGGCCCATTGGTGGCAGCGCCAAAACATCGTCAAGATCGAATCGCCGGGCGGATCTCAGGCGATGCAGGTGATCTACTCCCTCGCTGCCGTGGGTGTGACCTTTGCCTGGCTTCACCCCGAGTTCGCGCCCGAAACCTGGCTGGCTTTGACCAGTCTCCTGGCCGTGGGGTTGACCGTTTACGCGGCGTTGACGCGATTTTGGTTCCTCGCGGCGGCCGGCCAACTCTTCATTGTCGCCAGCGGCTGGGAGTTCCTTGCCCAACTCGCCCAGGGTCATCCGCGATGGACGCTGCCGCTGGCTCCAATCGCGGCATTGATCGCTCTTTCCGCCGCAACGGTGATCTGGTTCAAACAACGCGAAGACGACGGAAGTGATCTGCGCAAATCGCTCCTCGGGCTGGCGGTGGGCTATCGGTGGGTCGCGCTCGTAATGTCGCTGGCCTGGGTGCACGAGTACATCCCGGCACGCGAACGGTTCTGGGTGTTCGCGCTGCTCGGCGCCGCAATTTTTTGTTGGGCCGGCTGGCGGAAGAGTCAGGAAGGACTTGTTGTCAGCGCCGTGTTCACGGTGACCGGCTTCTGCGGTTTCTGGTTCCCGTGGCACGGAGCATCCACCGTTTACGTCCCGAACTTGCTGGCGATTCTGTTGTTACCCGGTCAACAGCAACTCGCGCGGCGGGCGGCGGGTCACTTCGACTTCCAACCGGAAATCCAGGCCGCAATGATTGCGCTGGGCGGACTGAGTCTCTGGTTGTTCGTTTCACGATGGGTATCGCAGGAGTCCAGCGGCTTTTATCTCACCGTCAGTTGGGCCGTGCTGGCATTTCTGTTGTTCGTTGCCGGACTCGGACTGCGCGAGCGGATGTATCGCTGGCTGGGGCTGGCCGTGCTGGGTTGCGCCCTGGGCCGTGTGATCCTTTTCGACGTCTGGAAACTCCATACGATCTATCGCATCGCCAGCTTCTTTGCCCTGGGCGTCGTCTTGCTCGTGCTCGGCTTCATTTACAACAAATATCAGGAGAAGATTAAGGAGTGGTTATGAGAGCGTCGCTCTTCCGGCGTAGTGGCTCAATTTGAAGGTGGCGACGGTGCGGCTGCGCCGTCGTGCGCCGCGGAAGCGGTGTCCACCATCAAATTGAGCCGCTACGCTTCCCAGGCGCCGCTACGACAAAGGCGGAAGATTCTCTCCCGCATCAAATCGCGTATCGCCGGCGCTGCCGAGCGCTTCCAAATCGGCGCGCTGCTTCACCGTCTCCCCGTAAGCCTCCGACACCTGCAAATTCACCAGTGACAGCGTGTCCGCAATCCGCACAACTTTCGCCCGGCGCGGGTCGGGCAAGGCCAGCGAGGCCAGCGCGTGGGTGATGCACTCGCGGTCGGTGTCGAAGTGAATCGGAATCTTTGCGCCATTGGGCGTAAGCGACGTGAGGGCATTGATGTAAGTCACCTGCTTGTCCATCGCGTTGACCAACCGCGTCGTTGTCATGTCCGCGAAGCCGATGCCAATGGCATTGCCGTGCGTCTCCGGCGTCAGGTCCCGCACAAAAATGCGCCGGATGCGCGGCGATGACTTGTTATCGTCCGCCAACGACGTCGAGTATCCGTGCACCCAGCGTCCGGTGACGTTCGGGTCCATGCCCGAGCCGCTGATGTTTTTACCGATGCGATCCACGATCAGCAGATCGATGTCGTCGAACGGCAGTCTGGGCATCAAACGCCGCGCCTCCTCCAGCAGGGCCTTTTCGCGTTCGTCGATTTCGCCGGGTTTCAACACCGCGAGCCTTGCGGTGTCGTGGAATTGGTTTTCAACAATCGCAACACCACAAAGTATGGGGGCGCGACCCAGGGTAACTCGCGCCACGGAACGAATGACCCGCTCGTAACCCAGCCGGGCGGCCGCGCCGTGGCACATCGCCGCGCCCGTGCGCTTGCCCAACCCGATGACGATCATCTTCAGGACACCACTCCCGTGCGTCCCGGAAAAATCGGTGTGGGGCTTGACGCGATTGACAATCACGATCCCATCCGAGCGCAGCGCCTCGACGCTACAAAAGACCTGCACGCCATCTTCGGTCTCGCCGATGCGCTCGACGTCCAGCGATGGCTTGATCGGCACGCCCATCGCCTTCTCAGAGACGCCGTATTCCTCGAGGATGCCGCGCTGGCCTTCGGGCGTGGCGCCGCCGTGACTGCCCATCGCAGGAATGATGAACGGTTGCGCGCCGGCGGCTCTAAGGTTGTCAAGAACGGCGGCGACGATCTTCGGCAGATTCGTGATGCCGCGGCTGCCGACACCCACGGCGATGCGCGCGCCGGGTTTCACGCGCGCCAGGACTCCGCTCGATTCGAATTCGCTACGGATGACGGCGGGGATGTCGGGTGGCCGCGACGCGGGAAACTTCTGTCGCACCGCGAACATGCGGGGGAATGGAACTGAAGCGCTCATTTTCTCACGACTTTCAAGGCGATGTCCTCGCGATACGGCGGCGACGACAAGACCAACGCGCCGCCTTTGTGTTTCCGGGTTTCGCGTTTGCCCACTTTGCCGGTGAGCGTGTTGACCCATTCGGCCAGGTACGTTCCTGAAGGCAACGCAAGCGGGAGGACCGCGCTTCGCTCGGCGTCCGTTTTCGACGACGCGCCGAAGGGCGCGTTGTTCGTCCAGATGAAGTTGACCGTGGCATCGGCACGCGTCATGCGAAGCGAATCGAAGTTCTTGCCTTCGAAGTACTCTCCTTGCAGGCCGCGGCCGACCCCGTCGGGTAGTGACAGCCGCGCGTTTGGAATGATTTCCTTCGCCTGACTCGGACTCGACCAGAGGAGCTTCATGGCAGCTCCGCCCGCGCCCTGGTAATACTCGATTTTCACGTCGTATTTCCGGCCGGCTTCGAGCGCGATGGCGCCGCTGTCTTCCTTGTCTGAGTGGTCGGTCCAGTTGTCCACCACGAGCTTGCCATCCACCCACAGCCGCACGCCGTCGTTCGAGAACGTGTAAAACGTGTACGTCTCGGCGAACTTCGGTTCGACCCTGCCCGTCCAGCGCACGGAATATTCGTCTTTATGCTGAATGGGCGGGCCGAGATAGACCGCGTAAGCCTTGCCGGGTTCAGCCAGGATGTGCGAAGCCGCTCCGGCAAACGCCCGGTTCGTGACCACCGACGGTAGCGGCTTCATGCGCACGAAATCGAATTCGTGGATGAAATCCTTCAACACCTTCATCTGCTTGCGAAAGGCCGGGTTGCCGCCGCCGGGTTGCGTCGCCGGATAAACGAACGCGCCATCTTCATGGCCGGAGACGAAGGAGTAATCGAGATTGTTGTAAAGACCGCCGCCCGAAAGAATGAATTCCCACGCCTCGACGCGATAGGGCAGGTCGTTGGTGCCACGAAAACCGGTTTCATTGTCTCCGATGACTTTGTTCAGTGCGTAGTTCAGCGGCACGGTGTCCGGCGGCTGCGCGTAGTGGAAGTTGAAAATCGAAATCGCCGGATGCGGCTTCTCGATCTTCGCCTTTCCGTTGGCGATGTTTTGCGAGATCAGATGTTTGTTCGGCAGCTTCTTTTCCGTTTCGACGATCACGTCGGCGATGTGGTGCTGCCATTCGATCGTCACGCCGCCAAAGTAAGGCTCGTTGCAAATCTCGTAGTAAAGGTTGTCGAACCCGTTCAGTTCCGTGACGATCTTTCGCACCATCGCCTCGTGCACCGCCAACAGGCCGCCGTGTTTGTCGAGCGTATAGACGTTGGTGCGGCCGACTGTGCCGATGCCGTTGATGTTGTTGATCGCATTTTGCGGACTGAGCTTCCACTGCGACTCCTCGTAGAAAGGACAGAACAGGTTCAGCTCCACGACGACACCGCGCTTGCCCGCGTGAGTGACGAAGTCCTTCAAACGCTTGAAATAAGCGTCATCCCATTTGGTCAAATCGAATTTGTTGCCGCCATTTGGGTAGCCGGGCGAGTCACTTCGCGCCCACGGGCAGTTGAAACGGCCCGGTCCCGGCGCCAGCGTGTTCCGGGCGATGTTGAACGCACCCTGCGGCTCCACATATGAGCCAGTGAACGTACGCGTATTGTTCAGTCCGTCCTTTGCGAGCGTGTCGAGATACTTTACGTAGTCGAAGTCCAGATTGAGCACCGCGCCGTAATGCTCGGCGGATGTAATCAACACGGTGGGTTTCCCGCGGAAGAGAAGGTAATGGGGGTTTTCCGGGTGCAGGGACAGCGGTTTGGCAGCGGCCGGCGAAATCAGAGTCGCGCTCGCTGTCGTTAAAGCCACCAGGGTCCGGGCGAAGCCGGAAGTGGAAACGTGGTTCATGGCCATACCGATTAGCAGATCGCGGTATTTTGTAAACGCTCTTGAATGAAGACCGCTCGGAGCCCGGCATTGTTCGTGAGATGAAACGGCCTCCCTCTTCCCTCTCCCCCGAGGGGGATGTCCGAAGGACGGGTGAGGGGGATCGGCACGTTCATGGTCCCAATGCATGCGAAGAATCGAAAGAGGGCTCTCCATGAACCTTGCCCGTCCCCGGGCGCCGCAACGTGCGAAGCAGGCGAGGCTTTGGGACATTTCAGCGCGGCCGGGTTTTCGGACCTTCCTGCGCCCGAGACGGGCGCACTCCGGTTCAGCGGTTCAAGGCGCGAAGTTTTTCGGGAAATTCTCTCCGTGAACCGCGATGCGCGCACAAAGTTCGGGGTGTTCCCTCAAATGAACCGAGCGTGCTGCCGACAGGTGTGCAACCACCTGCCCCCGAGACGTCGGCGGCAGATGGCAGGTTCATGGGCCCGATTCGCCTCTAATTTATGCCTTCCCACGAAAGGCGTGCGGGGATCTTTGTCGAAAATCGTCAGAAGTGGGGCGGAAGTGCTCTCCGA
>DATEKZ010000729.1:0-5282 GCA_035277185.1 Verrucomicrobiia bacterium | reverse complement strand
GCGCGGGTCTTTCTCCAGCCTCTCCGGAGTCACGCGCGATGATTGCCGGTAGGTCGCACTCATCACCATGGTTTTCAAAATCGCTTTCATGTCCCAGCCTTCGTCCATGAACTCGACGGCGAGCCAGTCGAGCAATTCGCGATGGCTCGGCAGGGCGCCCTGGGTGCCGAAGTCTTCCTCGGTCTCGACGATCCCCAGACCAAAGAGCTGCGCCCAGATTCGATTCACCGTGACGCGCGCAGTGAGCGGGTTGTCGCGGCTCACGAGCCATCGCGCCAGGCCGAGCCGGTTTGTCGGCGGGTCCGGCGGCAAAGCGCTGAACGCCGCCGGCACTCCCGGCTCCACTTTCTCGCCGGGATCGAGGAAGTTGCCTTTGTTGAGAATCTTCGTGTCGCGCCGCTTGTCGTCGGCCACTTCACGCAGGACCGGAAGAGCGACGGGCTTGATGCCGTCGAGTTCCTTGCGAAGTTTCTTCAATCGTTCGTTCACGGTTGCGAGCGACGGCGCGAGGTCGCGGAAATAATCCGACAACTCTTCGCGTTGTTTGTCGGCCCGTTCGTCTGGGATGACGGCGAGAATCTCGCGGATGTTCCCGGGCAGTTCGCGGACCGGTTGCGGCACTGTCGTGGCCGAGATGCGGAAGCGGC
This sequence comes from Verrucomicrobiia bacterium, assembly GCA_035277185.1. GTDB lineage: Bacteria > Verrucomicrobiota > Verrucomicrobiia > Limisphaerales > AV2 > DATEKZ01. Next base: position 4,635 of record DATEKZ010000729.1, on the reverse strand, counting down.
CGAGGGTATGGTTGGTGCCGTGTTTCTGGACGAGCGTGAAGATCAGCAGCGAGCCGGGCTCTTCGACGGGCCGGCCTTCGACCTCGAACGAGGCTGCGTGCGCCGTCGCGGTTTTGTCGCCCACGCTCCAGCCGTTCTTCGCGTCCGTGTTTCCATCGATTGCCTTCGTCGCGCCAAAATCCTTGTCGCCAAAATCCGCCGAGGCATTCAGAAGCTTGGCGCTCTTCTCGGCCGGCACCCGCAGGTAAGCCACGGGCGCGGGTGGGGCGCCGATGCTCTTTTCCCAAACGGTTTTGCGTTCGGCGTCGAGGGCGAGGATTTTGAAGTCGGCCAGCCGCGTGCCAAGTCCCCGGTCCGTGCGGTTCCAGATCACGATTTCTTCGAGGGAGGTGTCACTCTCGAGGTGGAGTTCCCACCAGGGATTGTCCTCGGGTTTGGTCATGGTGACGGATGAGGCGTCGATGTTCCCGTCGGTGTTGCCGTCCACGGCGAGCCGCGCCCCGGCGCCGCTATCGGTGCTCGACTGCTTCGCCGCGCCCTTCGTCGCGACGTTTTCGTTGCCGTCGAAGACCTGGACTTCCGCGAGAGAAAGGATGCGATGCGTGCCGGGAAGCTCGACGCGAAGGAAGCGTGCCTTTGGCGGTTCCGTTTTTGCCGACCGGATGGCGAATTGAAACTCTGTCAGGACCGTTTGGCCGGTCTCCGCCGCGCGGCCGGGGCCTTCCTTGGGAAGACTTTCGTGCGGCAACAATTCGAGACGCAGGGCGGTGATATTGGTCAGATCGGTCCGGAGCTTGATAGTGTAGGTGTCTGTTTCCGGTGAATCCCCGGAGGCGAGGACGGAACCGTCCTCCAGTGTCTTGAGTGTGGCTCCGCCGGATGACCTGACATCCGTCGGCTCCAGCGTGGTCCAGTCGATTCCTTTCGCCTGCGCCATCTCCCACTCGACCAGATCGGATTCGAAATCGGGCGTGGTCTTCTTTCGTTCCTCTTCCAGGCCGGCGATTTCGGACTTCAGTTTGTCTGTCTTCTCGCGCTGTTCTTTGGTCGGGAGCGGCAGCGTCGGTTTTTCGTCCGGTTGATCGTTGTCCTCGGTCTGATTGAAGAAGGCGAAGAAGCGGTAGTATTCCTCATGCGTGATCGGGTCGAACTTGTGCGTATGGCACTGCGCGCAACCCATGGTGAGACCCATCCACACCTGCGCTGTCGTGTTCGCGCGATCTTTCACGGCGGCGACGCGGAACTCCTCGTCATCCGTGCCGCCTTCAGTGTTGGTCATCGTGTTGCGATGAAAGGCCGTCGCAATCTTCTGCTCGTCCGTGGCGTCGGGCAGCAGGTCGCCGGCGATCTGTTCGAGGGTAAACCGGTCGAAGGGCAGATTCCGGTTCAGCGCATTGACGACCCACTCGCGCCAGGGCCAGATGTTCTGGCGAAGCGGATCGGAACCGTAACCGGCGGAATCGGCGTAACGCGCGAGGTCGAGCCAGACACGAGCCCAGCGTTCGCCGTAAGCGGGCGAATCCAGCAACCGGTCAACCAGCCGTTCGTAGGCGTCGCGGCGCTTGTCGCTTACGAACGCATCCACTTCCTCGGGTGGCGGCGGCAGGCCGGTCAGATCGAGTGAAAGCCGGCGTATCAGTGTGTAGCGATCCGCCGGCGGTGACGGTTTCAGGCCGTTCCTTTCGAGCCGCTCCAGCACGAAGTAATCAATCGCGGTTTGCGGTCCGGACTTCTTCCCGGCTTCGCGAACGGCGGGTAATGGAGGCCGCTCCGGCTTGACGAATGCCCAGTGCCCCGAGTACGGGGCGCCCTCCTGAATCCAGCGCCTGAGGAGATCGATTTCGGTCCCGGTCAGTTTGTGGCCCGTCTTCGGAGGCGGCATGACCTCGTCCTCGTCGGTGGAGGTGATGCGCGCCACCAGTTCGCTGTTTTCCAGATCGCCAGGCACAATGGCCCGTCTCTCTTTGCGCTCCTTGATCGCTTCCTCGCGACTGTCGAGTCGCAGCTTGGCTTTGCGCGAGCCCTCGTCCTGTCCGTGGCAAGCGAAACATTTGCTGGAGATGATGGGACGGATTTGAGAGCTGAAATCGACGGCGTCGCCGGCCGACGGTTTCTTTGGGCCGCCAGCGAAGGCCGTTGCTGCGAGCAGCGAGGCAAGCATCTGCAGACTGGCCAGACGGCCGGCCTCTGAAACAAATCGGGTCATTGGCATCGCTTAAATCGGATTCTGTCAGCAATAACTCTATACCAGAGCCAGGCCTCGATGGGAAGTAATCCTATCAGGCCTTATCGTTTCAGAACCATCCTCCGATGCCGCGCAAATGAACCGCGCAGTGCTCGCGACAACTCCTCCTGCAACGCCTGCGCTTCCCGGTAAACTGCCACGGCCCTTGCCTGGGGACGCGCCGTCTCCGCGCGATTCAATTGGATGAACTGGTCGGTGATGTCACTGATGCCGACCTTGTCCCCTTCCTGACGCCGCCAGCACCAGAGGGCCTGCAGCGCCGCCCCATACGCCGCGCCTTCACCGACTTTCAAAGCGACGACCTCCGCGTTGAAAATGTCGGCCATGATCTGGCGCCAGACTTTCGACCGCGCGCCGCCACCGGTCGCGCGGATTTGTTTGGGCTTCACGCCCAGTTCCGCGAGCCGGCGCAATCCATAGTTCATTCCCAGTGTCACGCCTTCCATTGTCGCCCGCGCATAATGTTCCGCGGTAAACGTCCGGGGTGCGACCCCGAAGAAAACGCCCGTGCCGGCCGGCACGTTGGGCGTTCGTTCGCCCTCAGGATAGGGCAATAGAATCAGTCCGTCCGCGCCGGCGGGCCCTTTGCTCACCGCCGCGTCGAACTTCTCATGCGTCCAGCCAAAGTCGCGCCGCACCATCTCCGTCGCGACGGTCACGTTCATCGTGCACAGCAAGGGGAGCCAGCGATTCGTGGAGTCGCAAAACGCGGCGATTTCGCCCTGCGGATCGATGACGGGCTTTTCCGAGCAGGCATAGATGGTTCCACTGGTGCCGAAGCTGGCCGTGATGACGCCCGGCCGCGTGTTGCCGGTGCCGATGGCCCCCATCATGTTGTCGCCGCCGCCGGCGCTCACGAGCACGCCGGGATTCAAACCCAGTTGCCCTGCGGTCGTTGATTGCAAATGTCCCGCCGGCTGATCGCTCGAAACCAGAGGGGGCAGTTTCGAAGTGAGACCGGGATCGATCGCGTTCAGAACCGCGCCGGACCATTGGCGCGTGCGAACGTTCAACAGCGCGGTCCCGCTGGCATCCCCGTATTCCATTTTTTTTTCGCCGGTGAACCAGAAATTGAGGTAGTCGTGCGGCAACAAGACCGTGTCGAGTCGCGCGTAGTTCTTTGGCTCGCGTTTTTTCAACCAGAGAATCTTCGAAGCGGTGAATCCGGGAAGCACGGCGTTGCCGATGGCGCGAAGGGCGGCCTTGAGTCCGCCGACCCCGGCCATGATCTCGTCGCATTCCGCCGCCGTGGACGTGTCGCACCAGAGCTTGGCCGGACGGATGACTTCGCCGCTTTTGTCGAGCGGGACGAAACCGTGCTGCTGGCCGCTGACGCCCATAGCCTTGACTTCGGCAGCGCGGGCTTTGGCCGTTTTCAAGGCCTGCCGGATCGCCTTCGCGGTGGCGTCGCGCCAGGTGTGCGGGTGCTGCTCCTTGGCGCCGGGCGGAAGGTCCGGAATCAAATCATAAGCTTGTGACGCGGACGAAATCACCTTTCCGTTCCTGGCGTCCACCACGAGGACCTTCGTGGATTGTGTGCCGCTGTCGATGCCGATCAAAAGGGTTCTCATACGAGGTTGCCGAATGAACGGCGGTTAAGATGACGAAGCGGCGTGTCGGTGTCCAGTGGCAACCGTTATCCGGCACCGGTCGTTTGCGCTTCAAAGTGAGCGATCAGATCGAGCACGGCTTTCGGGTCAATGGGAGCCACGACTCTCTCTTCGCGGGTTCGAAGATTCCTCAACCTGACGACCAGTTCGCCGCCGTCCGTCCTTTCCAGCCTCACGGTGTTTGCTGCGTTTGATTCCAGAGCGCGTTTGAACTGTTTGTCGGATTTCACCGGCGCAAGGGAGAAATCGACAATGGCATTGGCGCCGCGCAGTTGCTGAATGAATCGTAACGACTCGGAACGAAGTGTTTCGTCTTCGATCAGACAGAAGGCGTCAACACGGGCGCCAAGGGCTGGAAGAACACCCCGCGCCTTGAGCAATTCCGTGAGCACCACGTCGCCCATGCCGAATCCCAGGCCGGGCAAATCGACTTTGCCGCCCGAGACGAGTTTGACCAGATTGTCGTACCGGCCGCCGCCGGCAATGGCGCGAAACTCGCCCTTCCTGTCAAACGCCTCGAAAACAGGCCCGGTATAGTAGGCCAGACCGCGAATGACGTTGTAATCGATCTTCACGAAATCGCCCAGGCCGCGCGCCTCGAGGTTTTTGAGAATGGCCTCGAGCTCGGCGGTCGGCGTCGCGGCTGCGATGAATTTCTTTATCTCATCGAGCGAAAAGCCCAAGGCCTTGAGCTTCGCGTCACTTTGCGACGGATCTTCACGCTCCAGTTTGTCGATGGTTTGGTAGAATTCGTGTTCGCGTTCCGCGTTCCGCGTTCCA
>DATEKZ010000728.1:0-5746 GCA_035277185.1 Verrucomicrobiia bacterium | reverse complement strand
GCTCTCGGCCTATGACTTTCGAGCTTGCTTCTCCATTCCGCTCCCGAAATCGTCGGCGCATGGAAAAGCCTGATCCATTGGGAAAGTGAAGAATCCGCCCAAGGTTCATCGCCCTGATCGCGACGTGAGTTGCATCCTGATCACCGAGGTTCGCCTGGCCAGACGCGTGAAATCGCTCGCCCGAAAAATACAACGCGATTTCGCCGGGCGCGACCTGGTGGTCGTGTCCCTCCTCAGCGGCACCGTGCTGTTTCTGGCGGACCTGATCCGACACCTGTCGCTGCCCCTGCGACTGGATTTCATCGGCGTCTCCAGCTACGGCGAACGCACCGAATCGCGCGAACTCATCTTCACCAAGGAACTGCGCCTCGATGTGCGGGGCCGCGACGTGCTGGTGGTGGACGATATCCTCGATACGGGCAAAACCCTCAAGCACGTGCTGGCCAAATTGCGTGAATTGAAGCCGCGCCGAATCAAGGTCTGTGTCCTCCTCGAAAAAAAGGCCCGGCGCCAGGAAAAGATTCGCGCGGATTATGTCGGCTTCAGCATTCCGGACCTGTTCGTGGTTGGTTACGGGCTTGATTTCGCCGAACGCTATCGCAATCTGCCCTTTGTGGGTGTGTTGCGCCCGCAAATGTATCAAATGGACTGACATGGATATTACCGTTCATTTTTATTCGTATTTCAGGGACCTGACCGGCTGCGCGCAAACGAGCGAAGCGGTGGTGGCCGGCGCCACGATTGGAGACCTGCTCAAGCAGCTCATTGCCCGTTTCCCGGGACTCGGGGCGATGCAGAACTCGACGTTGATCGCGGTTGGCGTGGATTACCAGGGACGCAGCCACGTGCTGAAGGAGGGGGATGAAGTCTCGCTCTTCCCGCCGGTGCAAGGCGGGTAAATTTGAAATCCCAAACTCCCAATCTTCAATTCTCAATTAGATTCAGCGGGGACAAATCGTACTGCGGCAACCGGAGCGCGCGACGTCCTCGGCGCGCAGCGGGCCTGAACGTGACGGACCGCGACGGAGAATCCCGGAACCTCCACACCATCGAGGCCGCTGCGACCGAGGGACCGGTCGCGCTCGGCACCTCGAACACGGCGAAGGTTTGAAAATAATTCGGACGGCGGGCTTAAACTCCGCCCCATGATATGAAACGACAGCTCACCATCACCACCGAGCCGATCGACGAGGCCGCCCTGCTGTCAAGGCGCCGAATGTCCGACGGCATGGGGGCTGTGGTGTATTTCCTCGGGGTCGTGCGCCGGACGGAGGAGCGGGCACCGATTTCCGCAATCGAATACGAATCCTTTGATCGCATGGCCGAACACCAGTTCAACCTCTTGTTCGATCAGATGGAGAAACGCTGGCCGGTCGAATCCGTGCGGCTGGTCCATCGCCTCGGCGTCGTTCGCGTGAACGAACCTTCGCTCTGGGTCGAAGTCGTGGCGCCGCACCGCGGCGAAGCCTTCGCGGCCTGCCAATGGCTCATCGACGAAATGAAACGGGTGGTGCCGATCTGGAAGAAGCCGCTGGCTTGAGCTCCGGTCCGGCCGGCGCAGACCAGCAGACGCCGCGCTCAATCCCCGGGGCGGTCCCCCGCCAGTTCAACGCTTCCCCGAAGCCATTGCTGGCATCCGGCCGGCTGCGTTCAGAGAGTTTCTTGCGCCGGAATTGAGACGGGCTCTCCCCCATGTAACGCTTGAATTGGGTGGCAAAGAACGAACTGCTGCAGAAGCCGGTTTCAAACGCGATTTCGGTGATGTCCCGGTTCGGATCTTCGAGCATCTCACACGCTTCAAGAATGCGCATCTGGTTGATGAAGTGAACGGGCGTCGTGTTGTAGGTGCGCTTGAAATTCCGTTGAAATTGGCTGGCTGACAAGTGAGCGATCCTCGCCAGCTCATCCACGGCCAGCGGTTCGCGAAAGTGTTTTCCGATGTGAGAAACCACATTGGTCATTCGCAGCAGGGGCGTCCGATGGTCGTGGTTCCGCGTGGCATACAGTCGCGACAGATACGCCACCAGCCACACAAATGTGCTCTTGATGATCGCCCGGCGACCGTCGGCCCGGCCTTCAAACTCGGCCCTCAAAATGGAGATCGGCGACGCGACATAGAGCAGTTCATCCGCCGACAAGCGAAGCCGCTCCGCAAACCGGCCGGGAGACACGGCGCGGCGCCGAGGCTCAAACAGCGCGCGGTAACCCGTCATCTGCCGCAGGTCCTCGTGCCCGGTCAACAGTTGCCGGGGGTCGTACATGATGAGGCACAATTTCAGGCCTTGAGGATCCTGGAAGCCATGCCGGACGTTTGGGTTGATGACAATCACGTCGGCGTCATTCACCGCGTGGTTCCCGAACTCCGTCAGGTGAAGCGCCCGCCCGCCCAGCACAATGATCAGTTCCGCATACTCGTGTTGGTGAAGGTTCAGCGAATAAGTGTGCTCGACAACATTGATGCTGAAACGAAACGTCGGATCGGGAATATCCCGCGCATACGTTCCATAGTACACCCGCTCTTGCGTATGTGCTCCGTTCCACTCGACCGCAGTCGCGGTGATGCGTGCCTGTCTCATACTTTGTCCCTGACCTTCCGTTGTCCTGCCGCCCTGGCCTGGAGGTTTATCGTTCGGCCATCGACGACAGCGCTCACAACCAGGCGGTAACTTCGTGCGGGATAATCCAATGAAGCAGATTGCCGCCTCTGCCTATTCGGTCTTCACCCGCCAAGTAGATGGGGTTTTCACCTCATGTCGAGTGGCACGGCACTTACGGTTTTGCAGCTTACAGCGCACAACAAATGTGACGTCTGCCTCGGCGTACGGACTGATTTCACTGATGTCGCGCCGATGCGTGAAAAGTTAACAAAGACAGCAGGATCGTTATAGCCGGCCGTCCAAGGTTTCGCTGACAGTCGCAAGCAACAACAGAGGGGCCCGGTCTGGCGAGAGAGGGAGAATTCCTCGGAACAAACTGTGCGAAGAGACTGAGAGAAAGATCGACTGTTCGACACCTCGCGTCGCCGCCGCGGCAAATCAGGCTGAAAGCGGGTTCTGCATGTTTGCGAAGCTCGAACTGCACTTGATTCGGCGGATCAGTATATCTGAGGACAAAACACGCTGACCAACCGGAGTGCTCGGAAGATTGCCGGCCAACAAAAGGACATATGAACACAAAAACGAACACACGAAACACTATTGAGGCACAAATCTCAAATGGCACGAGCCATGCGCCGCCCCTGTGGGGATGGCTGATTTGTTTGGCGATTTGCCTGTCGCCGTGCGTGGGGGACGCAGCGCAAAAGAAAGTGCTCTTTTACGGGCCGACGCATTCGTCCGGCGGCGCGGCAGAAACGTTGGTCAACAATACCCCGGCCGAGTTCTTTCCGATCGGGCAAGGATCCGATGTCTGGACGCCAGGCGATGCCAACGCAGCCAAGGATTGGAATAAAAGGACCACTGCGGACTTCGCCGCTTTTGACGCCATTTTCATTGGCGACCCTGGCGCGTCATCGGTTGATGCAACGCTGCTGACTGGGGCAATCATCAACAACGGCGTGTGGACGCCTGCGATCTCAGGAAACGTCGTGATCATCGCCGGAGATCCGCAGTTTCACGCCGCAATTGCGGGCGCAACCGAATTCATCCAGCAGGGGCTGAGATTCGCCGCCGAGCACGCCGCCGCAGGGCCGGGACTCTATGTCGCCTCTGGCTTATTGAACCCGCACGAGAGCCCGGTTGATCCCAACAAGAGCGCCCTGGCTCACTTGATGGAGGGTTTCGGACAATTCCAGATCATCTCGCCCGCCAACGGAATGGAAGTTTTGAAGATCCGCAGTCATCCGGCTCTTGACTGTCTTACCGCTTCCGAACTGAGCGACTGGGGTACCTCGGCCCACGACGGCTTCCGTGATTGGCCAACTCCATTTGTCCCGCTGGCGCTGGTCACGGACGTGCAGCCGCTGCAGGAAACTCCCCCGGAAAAGCTGCCTCCCGGCTTTCGGGGGATGGTCCACATTCTGGTCAAGGGCGACATTAAGACCTTCACGCTCAGCCCGCCCGAGGCGGGCAGATTCGTCGGCCAACAGCACACCGTGACGGCACAATACTTGAACGAAACCGGCGGTGGCATCTCCGGCGTCACCATCACGTTCGATGTGACTGCCGGCCCGAACGCCAACCTCGGTCCTGTCACGCGCGTTACGGACATGAACGGTATCGCTTCCTGGACATACACGGGCTCCGGCGGGAGCGGGGAGGACACGATCGAAGCCACGGCAAGCGTCTCTGGCTGCCCGCCGACGGCCCACGCCATATGCTGCTGGTCCACGCGAATGATCACTATCACGGCGACGGATGCAAATGCCACCGAACCGCCGGCCTCCGACAACGGGACGTTTGTGCTCACACGCACGGGCGACACCAGCCAACCACAATCCGTGACAATCGCCGTCAGCGGCACGGCGCAGCAGGACGTCGATTACACCTTAAATGACGCGTTCGGTCAGGTCTTCAACTCCGTCTTTTTCGATGCCGGTGTGACCACGGTTGCTCTGACGGTCGTGCCACTGTCCGACGCGCTTTCCGAGATGCCGGAGACGGTAATTGTACAGCTCGTCCAACTACCCGCCTGTCCGTATGTCGTCGGCACGCCGTCGGAAGCCACGGTCACGATCACCAGCATCCATGCGATCGTCACGATTACCATGGTGGACAGCTTCTGTGACGAAACCGGCAACAATCCGGGCACGCTTCGCCTGAATCGCACCGTTGGCACGGGTGCTCTGGAGGTGGACTTGGGCTTTGCCGGCACAGCCAATTTCGGCAGCGACTACCTCATTTCGGGCGTGAACGAACTCGGGGTGGCCACGATGCCCGATGGCGCATTCACGCTGGACCTGCCGGTGCTGCCCATTCCGGACTCGCGCGCGGAGGTTCTTCCCGGCGAATCCTTGACCGTGACGGTTCTTCCGTCCTCGCAAGGCGCTTATGCCGTCGGCACGCCTTCGGCACAGTCGCTTACCATCACCGAGGACGACACGAACCAGATGCCTCTCAATGGCTGGGCGCTTACTGACCTCGGCACGCAAGGCGGATATCAGGCGTTTGGAAACGGCATAAACACCATTCCCGACGGCGCGGGCGGCTGGCGCGGCCAGGTCGTGGGCTATGCCGCCAATAGTCAAAGCCCCGCATACGTGGCGTTTAAATGGAACAACGGGAGCAGTTCGTCCCTCTATTGGCCCCCTTCGTACGGCGAACAGCCGTGGAGCGTGGCTTATTCCCTCAACGACGCCTGCACCGTGGTGGGATATGCAGGTTATTACGAAGGTTTCTACTACCAGCGTCCCTGCTTCTGGCGCGTCAGCCAGATTAACGCCACCGAGCTTGCCGTGCTGCATCCGCCATCCACACTTCCGCTCAACAACTCCGCCAACGACATCAACCAGCGGAACGACCTTCAAGGCACTGGCGGCGTGATCGTGGGCAACAACTCTACCGCCAATAACAAAGTCCACGCCGTCGCCTGGGTTCCCGATGCCAACGGGAATTACGGCGCGGTCACCGACTTGCGCGACCTCGGGGACGGCACGCAATTCAGCTACGCCGGAGCCATCAACAACCAAGGTGTTGTCGCCGGCAGATCACAAATCATCGACCCCGACACCGGACTGCCGCTCAACAACTACCATGCGTTCAGGTCTCGGTCTGCCAATGGACTGCCCCTCACGCTATTGCCCCAGGAC
>DATEKZ010000727.1:0-5383 GCA_035277185.1 Verrucomicrobiia bacterium | reverse complement strand
CGGGGAAAATGGTGATGTTGGTGCGGGGGAATGAAGCCAGCATTCCGAAACGCGGGTCGGGCGCCATGACTTCCGAGACGACCACCCCTTCAGGGAAACGATTCGTCCGGGTTCCATCCGTGCCTTCCCAAAGTTCGGATTGAAGCCCAGTGGGAAACGTCGTGATTCGTCTCCGTCCGCCAGCGGGGAGGTCGATCACCTCGTAACGGTTCGTTTGCTGCATGGCCGTACGAAGTTCAACGGAAAATCTCCTCGCGCCTTCGGTCCGGGCCAGCGCTTTGAAGCCTCCCGCCGGATCGCGATCTTCGATCAATCGTCCGAGAGTGTCATAAAAGAACCGCCAGGTATTGGTCCGTGGATTGGTCATTGTGGTCATCAATCCACTGGCCGTGTATTCAAATGAGAACCTCTCGCTGGCTGGATTGGCAATGGATGCCAGATAGCCGTTGGCAGTGAGTGTCAGCGGGGTGCGCTGTCCGTAGGGGGAAACAATCGCTGTCGCGTCGCCATTCGCATCTCGCTCGACCGTGGTCACGTTATGATCGCCGTCTTCGACGGCGGTGAGGCGCCATTGAGGGTCGTAGGAGAACTGGTAGCGTAGCGCGCGGGTGAAGGCATCCAGCGTTCGCAAATGACGGCCCGCATTATTGAACACGTAAATCTCGGCGCCATCCGCGGAGGGAATGATGAGATCGCCGTTGGAGAATCCCGGCAGGGCGGAACTGATTTTCCGCACGCGCTGATTGAACCAATCGGCTTCATACAGGCTCCCATCGGGGCCGAGGGCAAGGCCGTTGGGTTCCGAGAGCCGGGCCTGGGTGGCGGGTCCGCCGTCGCCGCTGGAGCCAAATGACCCATTCCCCGCAAACGTTGTGATGATGCCCTCGGTTCCGACCAGCCGAACACGCGCGTTGGACCGATCGGCAATATAAAAGCTTCCATCAGGTGCCACAGCGATATCCTCCACCTGGCCGAACAATGCGAGTGCGGCAGGCCCGCCATCTCCGCCATAACCTCCCGTGCCTCCGGCACCGGCAATGGTGGTTATGATTCCGTCAATCCCCACGCGACGAATTCGGTAAAAGCCGCGATCCACGATGTACATGTTGCCATCGGCATCGAATGCCACTCGCCACGGTTGCCCGATCTCTGCCCGCGTGGCCGGACCACCGTCGCCGATCTCCGGCCCGGGAACGATCATACCACCCGCCACGGTGGTAATGATGCCGTCGGCGCTCACCCGTCGCACGCGCCTGTTGCCGTAATCGGCAATATAGAGACTCCCGTCAGGGCCCAACGCCACACCGTAAGGCGAGCTGATTTGCGCCAGCACGGCTGGCCCGCCATCGCCGCTGAATCCGAATGCCCCGGTCCCGGCGACCGTGGTGATGATTCCATTCGTGTCCACTTTGCGCACGCGGCTGGTCCCGCGATCGGCGATGTACACGGTGCCGTCAAGAGCCACGGCGACTCCCTGCGGGGCGTTCAGAAACGCTTCCGTGGCCGGCCCGCCATCGCCGCAGGCATTGGTGGCTGTCAGGCAAAACTGACCGTTGGTGCTGCCCGCGATCGTCGAGATGATCCCCGCGGGCGAGACTTTGCGCACGCGCGCGCCATTCTGTTCGGCGATGTACACACTGCCATCCGGGCCGACGGCGAGGCCGGACGGGACCGCAAGCTCCGCGTTGGTCGCCGCTCCTCCATCACCGATACTCGCCCCCGGCGCGCTGCCTCCGCCGGCAAATCGGGTGATGATCGTGACATCCAATCCATTGGCGCTGCGTCGTCCGCCACCTCCCAGATGGAGCGTCCTCGACTGGGAATCGTAGCGGTGCAGAACATCGAAGGTCCATCCCCCAAGGCCGAGGGATTGGATCAACAGATTGCCGATCAGGCCGTTCCAATTTCGCCACAACGTCACTTCGCCACGCCCGCTGTTCGCCGTGACAATGTCATCGGTGAATCCGGCGAAGGCCTGCTCGAATTCCCCGGGCGAGTAATAGACGGCTTTATAGACGTAGCCGATACGCACCTTGATCGGCTGGGTGCGGGGCACGAACCGTCCGTAAGCGTCGAAGCCGTCCCACGTGAAGTTGAAGTTCTGGCCCGGAGTCGGCGGGAACTCTTGCGTGAACGCGCGGCCCGCCACGTCGATAGTCAATGTGATCCTTTTCAAGTTGGGCGGCAGCGTTTCCTCGCTGAGCGGAATCTGAATCGTGTAGGCCGCCTGATTTCCAAAGACCCGATCGCTGCGATAATGCAGTTGGAAAGGCGTGCCGACGATATCCACCATTTCGCCCAAAGCCTGGCGCTCCACTTCGATGATCGAACCGCCGGCGCTGCAGGAATTATCCGGATTCGGACTCGGGGAAGGTCCGCTGGGTGATTGCGCGCCCGGCGGCGGGCCACCCGGCCAGTTGCAGTCCCAGGGAGTAAAATGAGTGACGCAAGCGCGCCAGAGCGTCTGCAAGGGCGAGTACAACTGCGCGATTTTCTGGCGCTCTTCATCCGTGATTCCGAGCGCCGCGAGCTGGGCCGGGCTGTCACCGTTGCCATCCCCGTCCGTATCCAGCACCGCCAACCCGCCGGTTTCACTCAACACTTTGATCACCCGACCGTTTGGGGCAGCCACCCAGACACCCTTCAGGCGGTCGTAGTATCCCATCGGCACGGCCTGGCCCACCGGAAAGTTCAGAAAGTTCTCCAGATAGAGGCAAAGAGGCTGTGTGAATTGAACCGTGCTCGCTCCCGCGGCGTCCGCTTCATCGGCGCTCAACTCCACGCAGTAGGTGTAGGCACTGCTGGGCGGAAGGGCGGCGGGCATGGTGGCCGGACCGTTCGTCCCCACGGTGAATTCGGTCGCGCGCACACTCAACGAATTGCAGCTTTGGGTCTGCCCGTTCACGATAAGATTCGCGCACGTGCCCGGCGGGAAGATCACTGTGGCGCGGCGAGCCCCATCTGCATCGGCTTGCACACTGCTCTGGGCCACCTGTATCGGTGAATTGGTGCCCATCGTGACCGGCGTCACCACAGGGTCCATGGTGATCATCACGGCATCGGGCAGACAGACGTAATCGTTCCACGGAGTCGTGATCTGGCGCTGGATGGGGCAAAAACCTGGCCGCTCGTACTTCACCGTAAACGAGCCGCCGCCATTGACCACGAAGTCGAACATGCCATCGGCCCGCGTCTTCGTCCGGCCATACTCGGGCTGGCCCAGCACGGAGATGGTCACGCCGGTCAGCGGAGCGCCGTCGCGCTGCCTGACCTTGCCGCGCAGGACGCAGATGCGCAGCAGATCAAACGTTCCGTTGGTAACACCGGTCTGGATCGGATTCGGGCCGGAATAAAGAAAACTCGTGGCATCCGCCAGGGACGCAGGTCCGCCTGGGTTCACCGGCGGCGCCACCGCACCGGGATCGACCGGCAGCTCGGCGGGATTTGTTCCGTCGCGAAATTCCTGCAAGTTGGATTTCCCGTCCCCGTCATAATCCAGCGCTGCGTCCGCGGGATTCAGTGGATTCAGGTAGGCGCTGCGTTGTAATTCGTAAACATCGGGCAAGGCATCACCATCCACGTCCAGCGATTGCGCCAGGGGAACCTGCCGGACGCGATAATAAGCCTGCGACGCGCCGTCGATCGTCGCCGAATCGCTCAAGAGACCGGAGCCGTCCTGTCCGAGCCCCAGCGCGGCGACGGCGAGGATGTTGGTCAGCGTGTCGCCGCGATAGAGCAGATAATAGGAATCGGTAGTGGAGGGATACAACACGGTGAGCTGGCCCCGGGAATCGATCTCGGCATTTGAGACGCGAAACTCCTGTGCTCGCGACTGGACAAGTCCGCAGACCAACGCCAGCGCCCAGAACGTGCTTCGCTTTGGGCGAATCCAGCGCGATGTCATGCGCGCGCACTTCGACTCAAACCGAAGGGTTTTCAAAAACCGCTGAAATCTAATGCTCATAGTAATCGTTCCGGCCAAGGAAGAGGGCCTGGGTAAGGGGCAAGGAGCGGTTGAGATGAGGCCACGCGTTCCTTTCCGACGCGGCGCGCGAACATGGAGGAGTGGCGCAAACGGTGCAGCAATTATTACAGCCATGACAACGTCAGGGTTTTCGCAGTCGATAGAACCTCGTTCCGGTGTTGGCCGGGATGGCGGACGTGGGATTGCCTGCGGGCCCTGCCGACCACGATGGAGAAAACAGATTGTCGGTCTGTTCCAATGTGAAACCCGGACTTCCCGGAGCCCACGAAATAATGACGTTGGCGCCGGAGAGCTGAATGAATAACGTCGGCGCTTCTCCGGTGGATGGGACGACAATGCCTGGCCAGAACCCGCCCTGGAGTGTGTAGCTGCCGCCGCTCATTGCGCCGGCGTCGGGTTGACCAATGGTCCCGCTGAGGATGTAGCTTCCGCCGGTGCTCGTGCCGCCACCGCCATCAACTGTATGCCAGTCGATCGAGTAGGACTGGGCGCGAGAAGATACTGTGGTGAGAAGGAAGAGGATCGCCCCGACGACCCGCCAGGCTTTGGAGTGCGCCAGTCCTCTGGCGCTTTGCCGACACTGGCCGGAGCGGAACGAATGGGAAAGCGGCAGAGGACTGCCGCACTCCAAGACGCTTCGCGCCGGCCGCCCGGCCCTTTGAAATTTCGTGCGTCGAGCTTCCTTGGAATTTCGTAATTCGGATTGCGGATTTATCATCGGGCGCCTCCGTTCCCTTCGTTGATCAACTTTTCGAGCCTTTCGAGACGATGTTTCAACTCCGTGATCTCCGTTTCCTTCTGTTGCAATTCCGCGCGTTGTTGGTCCACTTTCTGGTTCAACCCCTGGATGGCCGCCAGCGCCACGCCATCGGCATCGACCGTGGCGATGTGTTTGTCGTCCGTGCCGACACCGAACGCGGCATGGAAGTCCTGCGCGACCGGTCCGATGTGTTCGGCGCCGGGCAACGCTTTGAAACTCCAGCGCGCGATCGGCAGCGCGGCGACTTTGGCAAGAACCTCCTGTGCGTTCACGGACTGAAAGTTCTCCTTGGCAGCCCGGTCGCTGGTGGGAGTGAAAACCGTCGCCCTGGCCTCGCCGATCACTTCCAGCGCGGAAGAGGGCGAGGTGGTGCCAATTCCAACGCCTCCGTTAAAGCCCAATTCCACTGTCATTACGGGGATGCCACCACCTACGAAATGAAACTTGTCGGGAGCGTCATCGTATTGCAGGCCCCAATCCGGGTAAGCCGGGGAGTGAGCCAGCACCATGCGCGGAGAATTTTCTGTCTCACTGGCGAAGAGATAGATCATCGGCGCGTTGGCGCCGGAGGTCGGCGGGAACAGAATCGAACTGTTGGCGCCGTGGAATGAAAGGTTTGGAGTGTCTGAACTCAAGCG
>DATEKZ010000726.1:0-2143 GCA_035277185.1 Verrucomicrobiia bacterium | reverse complement strand
GGCCGTCGGAGATGAGCAGCACACCGGCGTGTTTCTTTCCCTGGCCTGCGCCCGTCACGCCAAAAAGCGCGGTGGCAATGTCGGTCTTCGCGCCGGCGGCCGCGTCGCGCCGGACAATTTCGTCGAAGGTGCTCGCCCTGGCTTCCTCCGAAAACTCCTCGAAGTTGACCTGATAGCGCCGCGCCAATTCCCCCTCAAACGTCCCGCGCGCCGACTGAAGCGCCGCGGCCACGGCCTTGAGGCGCGATTCCTGTCCTTCATCCTTCGTGTTCATGCTGGCGCTGGAGTCCACGAGCACCGTGAACACCGGTTTTTCCGCCGACTCCGGCGCCGGCTTCACCGCCATGGGCCGGCACAGGACGACGACGATCCCCGCGACGACTCCCATCCGAAGGAGGACGAGCAGGATTTTCTTCCCCGTGGGAAGACCCGTGGCCAGGGCGTACGACGCCAACGCGAGCAACAGCACGCCGACGCCCAATCCGATGACCTGCTGGATCGGAAACGGCGGCTCGAAAAGAACGGGCCCGTGCATAAATATAAATATGAATCTATCGGCGCCAGGCCAACGCCAGCATTTGCTCGACACCGAGGAGGCAAAGCGCCACGAGCAGGCAATAGTGCCAGATCGGCTTGCCTTCGCGCAGGCCTTTCAAAGCCTGAATGTCCACGCCCGAGGCCGCGAAGACCCGATCGCGCGAAAGCTCCGACAGCGCCTGCACCTGCGACAAGGACAGCGACTCGAGGTTGCTTTCACGGGGATCGACGTTCACGGCCACCGAGCCGAGCCGTTTGTCTCCGGCGAGAACGCGGTAAAAGCCGCTTTCCTTCGTTTGCGGGAAGATCACAGCCGCTTCATCGCGGTTCAACTCGAACATCGCGTTGAGCCTTTCGCCGGACGGGCTCGTAAAGCGAATGTCCTTTTCCGCTCCGCTGGTTTTGATGGTCGTGGACGCGGGTCCCCCAACGGCAAATGGCCTGGCGGCGCCCGATTGAGGTCGCATAGCCTTGATCATCTCATGGAGGAACGGAACGAAGATCGTGCGCCGGGCCAGATCACTGTGGCGAATGGAAGGAGAAAAGTTGCCCAACAGCAGCGATCCCTCACCGACGGACTTGCGGGCCAGCGCGATATTTTGATCGTCGTACCGCAGCAGAATCTGGCCCTGGCCGGCCTCGCGCTCGGTTGCAAAGTACCTTTGGAAACGAATCTCCGCCAGATCGCGCGCCTCCTTGAACGATTTGAGCATCGGGTTATCGAAGTTCGCTTCGGTGAGGGAGGCGTAATGTCCGTCCGTGCCGGACGAATGGTCGATCTGGCTTCCAATCCGGAAAGGCAGCTTGAAGTCGGCGCCGGCGAATCTTTCGAGCGCTGCGAGGTTGCCGCGATCGGCGGGTCCGGACATGAGGTAAATGACCGAGCCGCCCTCTTTCAAATAGTTGTAAATGTTCTCGGCCACGGCGGACGGGAAATCCCTGGCGCCCGTCACAATGACGAGCTGCGCCGCGGCGGCCGCAAACTTGTCGAACTGTGAAGACGCCAGAAGAGTCGGGGAGAAACCGCCGGCGTCACGATCGGGGTTTGGGTTGATCGCCCTGCTGAGAAACCGGTGTCCGGCGCCGGGATCATTGCGGTCCTCATCGGACAGGATTACGACGCGGATGCGGTCGCTGACATCGAGTGTGAAGAAGCGGCGATTGTCCAGGGCGAGGGCATCGTCGGGAATGCCAAGCTCGCCTTCAAAGGCGCCGGTCTGGTTGACGCGCAGCCGAAAGCTGGTTGCAGCGGTTGTGTTGGCCGGGACATCCAGCTCGCGCTGAAGCGCCTTCTGGTCGCCGAACTTCAACTGAAGCGGAAGCTGTTTCGCCTGCCTGCCGTAATTGGCCACTTTGCAGATGACCTCCACCTCTTCGCGCCGCGCCGGCAAAGGCGGTTGCAGCGCCACTTCCGTAATGGCGAAATTGTCCGCCTCGGAGCCCGCCACCGAAACGAACACCACCTTCACGTCCCTGGGCACTTTTGAGAAATCGACAGGCGCCCAGTTGCTTCGCTGGAAGTCCGAGATCAAATGGATCTCCTTCTTGTAACCCGGGGCTTTGCTGAGCTGCCTGACCGCCTCGGCGAGAGCGGCATCCAGATCGG
>DATEKZ010000725.1:0-7170 GCA_035277185.1 Verrucomicrobiia bacterium | reverse complement strand
GCGTGACGACGGAGCATATCCTACCTGGATCTGTGACGGAGGAACAACGAAGGCCAGGACTCAAAGACACTCAGCCCGAAGGGTTCGCGCAGAAAGGGGCCGCCCGCTTCGTTGCTCCTCGGTTACAGAGCCCTGCTGGCTCTGCTCCCTCGTCGCGCCTCGCTGTCGGCCCCTTTCTGCGCGAACGGCGATACTCCTGGTTTTTTAACGGGCTGTTAAGCGCGGGGCTTGAGATTGATTCGAAACCGCAGCCGCAGGTGGAACCGACCGGCTGAGCCTCGACCCAGTGAGGGAGCTAGCGGCATTGATCCGTGCCCGGGCTACTCTGAGCGTTGAAAGCGTCGGACGGGGTCGTTAGCCTTGAATCCTATGGCATTCGATTCCTTCCGCGACTTCGTCCAACAACTCGACCGTGCCGACGAACTCATCCGGATCACCCAGCCCGTCGCCACCGAACTCGAAATCACCGAACTGGCGGATCGCCAGATGAAATCGCCGGGCGGCGGCAAGGCCCTGCTCATCGAGAAACCGACCGTAAATGGCCAGGCGTCTCCGTTTCCGGTCGCGATCAACACGATGGGTTCGCACAAACGCATGGCCCTGAGTTTGGGAGCAAATTCCGTGGACGAAGTCGCCGCCGAACTCGGCGTGCTGATGAAGGCCAAGCCGCCGACCGGTTTCAAGGAAGCCATCAAACTTCTCGGCACCGCCCTCGACCTCCGCCATGCGAAACCGAAGATCGTCAAGGACGGCCCATGCAAGGAAGTCATCCGCAAATTCGACGCCCCGCCGACTCGCACCGAACCCTGGCCGGCTGCCCCACTGATTACTGGTTCACTGAATACTGATTACTCTGCGGTAAAAAGTAATCAGTCATCAGTATTCAGTAATCAGTGCCCCACAGTCCTCAACCTCCCCATCCAAAAATGCTGGCCCCTGGACGGCGGCCGCTTCATCACCCTTCCCTGCGTCGTCACCAAAGACCCTGACACCGGCGAACGCAACGTCGGCATGTATCGCATCCAGATCTATGACGACCGCACCACCGGGATGCACTGGCAGCTCCAGAAAGTCGGCGCGCGTCACGGACGTCGCTACTACGAAACCGGCACGCGCATGCCCGTCAGTATCTTCCTCGGCGGCGATCCGGTTTTCACTTTCGCGGCCACCGCGCCGTTGCCGGACGGACTGGATGAAT
The DNA here is from genome assembly GCA_035277185.1 of Verrucomicrobiia bacterium. GTDB lineage: Bacteria > Verrucomicrobiota > Verrucomicrobiia > Limisphaerales > AV2 > DATEKZ01. Next base: position 5,972 of record DATEKZ010000725.1, on the reverse strand, counting down.
TTCTCCTCGCCGGTTACCTGCGCAAGAAATCCATTGAACTCGTCAAGTGCGAGACCAACGATCTGGAAGTTCCCGCGAATTCAGACTTCGTCATCGAAGGCTACGTTGACCCGCGCGAGCCGTTGCGCGACGAAGGTCCGTTCGGCGACCACACCGGCTATTACACGTTGCCCGAGCCGTATCCGGTCTTCCACGTCACCGCCATCACTCACCGGAAGGACGCCGTTTATCCCGCCACCATCGTCGGCAAGCCGCCGATGGAAGACTTTTACATTGGCGGCGCCTCCGTGAAACTCTTCCTGCCCATCTTCAAGATGAACTTCCCCGAGATCGCGGACATCGCGTTGCCGGCGGAAGGCGTCTTCCACAACCTTGTTTTCGTGAGCATCAAGAAAACCTACCCGATGCAGGCCTATAAAATCATGCACGGCCTCTGGGGCATGGGGCAGATGATGTTCACCAAATACATCGTGGTGGTGGACGCCGACGTGGACGTGCACAACACCAGCGAAGTGTTGTTCCGTTTGTGTGCGAACACGGATCCGCAAAGGGATTCCATTTTCACAAAGGGGCCAGCCGATGTTTTGGACCATGCGACCTCTGAAATGGCGATTGGTTCCAAGCTTGGAATAGATGCCACAAAGAAGTTGGCGGGTGAGGGATTCAAGCGTCCATGGCCGCCGCTGATTCGAATGGATAAGGGGGTCCGAGAGAAAATAAACGCAATGTTCGGCGAAAGACTGTGAACCGCTTCGGACGATGGCGATAAACGATAACAACGACGCGCGAGAGATTCCCTCTCCCCCATCGGGGGAGAGGGTCAGGGTGAGGGGGCGCGTGCCAAAGTACGGCAAACACCGCACTCGCACCGCCGCCGCGCGCAACTCCTCCCGCCAACTCCGCGCGAAATCCACGGATGCCGAGAAGCGCCTGTGGCGTTTGCTCCGCGACCGCCGCTTCAACGAGTTCAAATTCCGCCGCCAGTATGCCTGCGGCATCTACTTCCTCGACGTGTACTGCGCGGTCGCGAAGCTGGCGGTGGAACTGGATGGTGGCGGTCATGGCTTTCCAGACCTACGCGCAAGAGATGAAAAGCGGAACCGTTTTCTGGCCGAGCAGGGAATCAAGGTGCTGCGCTTCTGGAATCATCAGATGCGTGGTGAACTGGAGGCGGTGCGATTTGAAATCTGGCATGCGTTGATGGAGCGGACCGGGCGCGTGGAAGAAATCGCCGGGTACTTGTCTAGACCCGCCCCCTCACCCCAACCCTCTCCCCCGATGGGGGAGAGGGAGTCCGAAGGCCGCGCTGGCGAACGCGATGACGCTACTCGTCGAATCGGTCGCCAGTCTCCTCTCCCCCAAGGCGGAGAGGACCAAGGTGAGGGGGTTGCACGATGAACAACGGGCGCAACGAAGAAACTGCCGGCGAAGGCTTCAAGCGTCCTGGTCGCCACTCATCAAGATGGAGCCGTGCGGAAGAAGGTGAACTCACTATTCGGAAACGCCCGTTTCATACTCGGAAACGCCGGTGACAAGAAGTGAGAAATTGCCTACTCTGACTCAGTCGTATGAAACGACGCGTGAAATCCACTGAAACTGCTCGGGCGAAGAGCTGGGCGTTGCGTTTGTCGGCTCGCGTTGAAAAAGTCCTTGCCGCGCATCCTCACGCCGATCCAGACAACGTCCGCCACACCTTGATTCTGTTGGAGCAACCGCCGTTGGCACGATTGCAAAGGAGCTTAATCCGTGGCCGCGCCACTGCCATTCTCCGAAAGTGAAAAACGCCTGCTGGAAACTTTGCTGAAGCGCAAGGTGCGGTTCATGGTCGTCGGACTTTCCGCCGCCACCTTGCAAGGCGCGCCCGTGGTGACCCAGGACGTTGACCTTTGGTTTGAAAATCTCGGCGAACCAAAAATGTCCCAAGCCTTGCAGGAAGTCGGCGCGGCGTACGTGCCGCCCAGCAATTTCAATCCGCCCATGCTCGCAGGTGCGGGCGCGGAACTGTTCGACATCGTGATTCGCATGGATGGTCTCGGAACGTTTGCCGACGAGTTAAAAAACTGCGTGGAAGTTCCGCTGGGGCGACAAAGACTCAAGGTGCTTTCCCTCGAACGGATTCTCGCCAGCAAAATCGCCGCGAACCGCGCCAAGGACAAATTGACCATTCCGGTCCTTCGCGACGCGCTGGCCGCGACGCAAACCGTGAAACGCCGGGCGAAGAAGAAATGAACTTCGTCATCGGCGGCAAAATCGGTATCGATGCGACGAAGAAACTGCCGGGCGAAGGTTTCAAACGCCCCTAAGCAAAAACAATTACTTCCCAAAATATTGTTTGATGAGTTTCCCCGCGACTTCATCACAACCTGCGAACGCCTCATCCACCCCAATGTTTGCGGCGACAATCACGGCGCAGTTTCTTTCAGGGGCCATCCAGACGACGACGTAAAACATCGTGTTTGAGCCATTGTGCATCAGCGCGCGCCGATTGGCCCATGGGCGTTTCAGCACCCTCCAGCCGAGGGCATAATCATCGTTGTCGGCGACAGCCGTGTGCAGCTTTCTAAAAGATTCCGCTTTGAGCAATGCGCTTTTGCCTCGTTCTCCGGCCATGTGGAACGCCGCATATTTCGCCAGATCGCCCATCGAGCAATGCACCGCACCCGCTGGACTGATCGCCAGTGGATTGTCTGCGCGCGGCCCCGGCGGCACAGCCGCGAATCCTGACAACGGCGCTTTTGTGTGGCCCCACGGCTGATCGACTCTGCTGAGCGAGGCGGGCGCTCCGAATCCGGCAGTGGTCATGCCGAGCGGTTCAAACAACATCGAGCGCAGCAGCTCTTCCCACGTCTTGCCGGTGGCTTTCTCCAGCATCACACCAGCGATGGTGTAGCCCTGATTGGAATAAATATACTTCGTACCGGGTTTCGCTTCCGGTTTGCGCGTTAAAATCCCTTGGATAAAAGCCAATCGTTGCTCCGCCGCCGTGCCCTTCGCCGTCCAGGCTTTGCGCCATAAATCGCCCGGCGCATCTCCCGGAGCGCCGCCGCGGTGGGACAAAAGCTGTTCCAAAGTGACGCCCGAATAGTCGGGATGGATCTCACTTTTTAATTCGGGAAAGGCTTCTCCAACGGTCGTTGTCCATGAAATTCTTCCCTGCTCGACCAGCATCGCCGCGACGGTGGCCGTCATTGATTTCGTGACGGAACCAAGGTGGAACTTGTCGTCCACCGCGACTTTTTCCGTGCCGCCGTTTTTGCGAAAGCCAACCGCGTTCGTCACAACCGTTTTCCCATCAACGACCACGGCGGCGGCCAGCGCGGGAAAGTTGTGTTTCACACGGATGTTTTCGAGCATTTGTGAAACGGGATCGGAATATTCAATCGCCGGAGTTTTAGGCTCGCGCGCGCGAACGAATACAATTGCGCCGAGCAGGATCAGCACAATTCCAATGAGGATTGTTTTCGTCATAATGTTTTTCTTCGGTGGTTCAGGTTGTAAGACAGGTTGATCGGGAGCGAGGAGCGCTTCCAATTCCCGTTGCATCGGAAGCCATTGATTGCGCCACACCCGTTGGTTCAGCCAATAAGTGACGCCTGCAATCAGGGCCGCCAGCACGGTCATTGGAACCTTGACCGTCAACAAATCCACCGGCATGCCCCAGGTTGAAACGCTCATTCCAATCAGGAACGGCAGCAGATACCACCATAGCAACGTGCGGCTGTCTTCGGCATGCTGGCGAACCTTCGCCAGGTCGTATTTCAACCATTCCAGGACCGGCGCATCCGCAATCGGTTGCGGCGTGGAACGCCGGCGACGGAAGGTTTTCCATGACGCAAACAGCCCGCCGCCAATGAGGATCAAATAGCCGATCCGCGTCACGAAAAACGGAGTCGTAAAGACGTAGACGATGAACGGGACGGTGACCACGGCGTACAACGCCGATCCCCAGAAATCGGTCTTGTTCAATCCCGGGTGCATTTTCGCCATCTTCTTCCGCATCGCGGCGATCTGCTCGCCGGCCGCCAGCGTCGGATCACCTGAGGGCTTATGCTCCTGCCAGAGGCATTTTAGCCCCTGCCAGAGGTTCTTTTGTTCCTCGTCATTCATGTGCGGTCTCCTGCATCAGGGTTAAAAGTTTCTTTTTTGCGCGATGCAACATCACGCCCACGTGGCTCGCGCTGAGGCCGAGCACCTCGGCCATTTCTTCGTAGGAAAAGTCTTCCAGAAAAAGCGTGACCAGCGCCTTCTCCACTTCGTTGAGTCGTGCGATGGCGTCGTAAAGCCGCGCGAGTTGTTCCTCCGCGCCGTCGTCATGCGTCTGGCTCGATTCAATGTGGCGCGTGAGCTGTTCGTGATCGAGCGGCACGGCCGGACCGCCGCGAGCCGTGCGCCTGCGGACGAAGCTGATCGAAGTGTTGATGGCAATCCGATAAAGCCAGGTGTTTGCATGAGAGTCTTCTTTCAGGCCCGGCAATCCCCGCCAGATTTGAAACAGGATTTCCTGATACAAGTCGTCCCGGTCGGCCGCGTTCCGCGCATAAACGCGGCAGATCTTGAGAATCCTGGGGCGATTCCCGTTGATCATATCCAAAAACTTTTGTTCCTCTGGCGGTGGATTCAATGTCCGGAGCCTTTAACTGATTAGTCGCAACGGGAAGAAGAATTATTACGCAGTAGAAAGGTTTGTTTCACGATGACCCAAGGTAGGCGCTAGCGCGCCGTTCACGGCTGCGCTTGTCGGCACGCGTTGCCAGAGTGCTCGCCGCTCATCCGCATGCTGATCCAGACAATGTCCGCCACACCTTGATTTTGCTGGAGCAACCGCCATTGGAACGGTTGCAAAGGAGCTTAATCTGTGGCCGCGCCACTGCCATTTTCCGAAAGTGAACTGCGCCTGCTGGAAACTTTGCTGAAGCGCAATGTGCGGTTCATGGTCGTCGGACTTTCCGCCGCCACCTGGCAAGGCGCTTCCGTGGTGACCCAGGACGTTGACCTTTGGTTCGAGGATTTGGGTGAACCAAAAATATCCCAGGAGTTGCAGGAAGTCGGCGCGGCGTATGTCCCACCCAGTAATCTCAATCCGCAGATGCTGGCGGCGCCCGACGAACCTTTGTTGCATATGCAACAAAGGTTTGCCAGGCAGCTATTCGGGTTTGAACGTGCGTAGTTGCCGGTTGGCGGCCCGGAGCACTTCCACCCGCCGTCGCCAGGCTTGTTGCCCCAGATAATCCGACGGCAGTATCCGGCCTGGCAGCAGCGGATCGTTTATCACCGCGTCCAGCCACGCCTCGCGCTCCGTCGCGCTCCAGCGCAGCAACGCCTTAGCCGCCGCGACATTCCCAAGCGCGTTAGCCGGCCGCTCCTCGAGGATTTTCAGATGCCGGACATAGCGGCGGTTGATGCGCTCGAAGTCCCACGCGCCCGCCACAATTTCCGCGTCCGATTCGCCCGCGCACGGTCGTGCTTCCAGGAGGATCAGCGATTCAACATTGATCTTGCCGCCACCGAGAGCTTCACGTTCCGCTGTCAGTGGATCAGGGCTTATCCACACGCTGTTTTGCAGGTAGCCGAAGCCTTTGTCGCGCAGGTAGCGGCGCAGTCGTTCGCGTTGCGCGTTTTGTCCGGTGGGCACGTCGAAGAGCACGAGCCGCCACTGGCCATCCCAAGGTCGCGCCCATTGCGCCTCCGGATCGCGCCCGCCGAGGACGTGCAATCGCCCCTGCGCCGTGAGCCGGTAGAGCCGGTCATCCGGGGAAGCGAAGTCGCGCTCCAGGAGTTGCTGTCGCTCCAATGTGGCGACCTGGCGCATGAGGCCGTTGCGATAGGCCCAGCTTTCGTAGGAGTCGGTCAGGTTGCGAAAGGTCGGGCGCGCGAGCAGGTCGGCGGACCAGAGCAGAAGGTTAAGGAGTTCTTCGGTCTTAGGTTTCACACCGTCAGTTTGGCAGAACAAGGGTATTCCCTACAAAACTTTG
>DATEKZ010000724.1:0-2071 GCA_035277185.1 Verrucomicrobiia bacterium | reverse complement strand
ATCGCCACTATCCTTGAGATGTGCAAAGCGGCGACCTCCTTCGCCGATGAGGTTGATCAAAACTCCCTTTTTGAGGTCGGCCGTTTTCAGAGCTTCCTTGAATTCCTTCACATTGGAAACCTTGTGCCGGTTGAGGTCGGTGATGATTTCACCGGGCATGATGCCCTTACGCTCGGCAACGCTGCCCGCCTCAACTTCTGTGACAATCACGCCCTCGGTCAGTTCCACCTCGAACCGGTCCGCAAGGTCTTGCGTCAACGCCTGAACTTTGATTCCCAGGACTGCCGAATCGGGCGGCGGCTGCACCTTGTTACGGACGATCTGGGTATCGCCGTCTGGAACTTCGCCGGGATTGACCCTGATCTTCAGTTTCTTGTCACCTCGGACAACGTCGAGGGTCACGGGTTGGCCAGGAGGTTTGGTGCGGACTTCGTTCTTCAACTGTTGCACAGAGGCGGTCGGTTTGCCGTCCACAGCGGTGATGACATCGGCCGGTCTCAGCTCGGAGTCGGCAGCCGGGCCGCCCTTGATGATTCTGCCGACGACCACGCCGTCTTTGGTGGCCGATACCGTTTCCCGGTATTCCTTTAGCGCGCTCAGGTTCTCAATATTGATCCCCAGCCAAGCGCGGGTGAACTTTCCTTCCTTGATCAATTGGTCGGCGACTTCCTTCGCCAGGTTCGCCGGGATGGCGAAACCGATCCCGGTTCGCATGCCTCGAATGAGTGTGTTAATGCCGATCACTTCGCCGTCGATATTGACCAGCGGGCCGCCACTGTTGCCGGGATTGATGCTGGCGTCGGTCTGGATGAAGTCCTGATCCATCATGACGCTGTCCGAAAAAATCCGCCGGCCCTTGGCGCTCACATGGCCGAACGTGACGCTGTAGTCCAGCTCGAAGGGTGCGCCGATGGCAATGGCGAACTCGCCCACGCGCGTTTTGGATGAATCACCCAGGCGGGCAGCCTTCAATCCTTTGGCGTTGACTTTGAGCACGGCGACATCCGACTGAGGATCCACGCCTTTGATTTCGACATCGTCGAACTCCGTGCCGTCCTTCAAATGGACCCGGATTTTCTCCGCGCCATCCACGACATGCCGGTTCGTTAGAATGTAACCGTCCTCGCTGATGACGACACCCGAGCCTTGCCCGTCATAGACCGGTTCGCGGCTGGACTGGCGCTGCCGCCGCCTCTTGAGCTGGTCCTCCATATGCCGCCGCAACTCCGGCAGCATCTCGAAAAACGGATTGCCCTCTTCGTCCGGGTTGGCGTAGTCCGGTTTGTGGGCGACGCGGATGACGACGACGGCGGGCGAAACCTTGTCGGCGACCTCGATAAACGCCTGGTTGAGTTGCCGGGCCACGTCCATGGCGGGCGACGATACTCCGGCTTCTTTGGCTGCCAGGGGCAGTTGCGACAGGGCCAGACCTCCTGCTAACACCAACACTCCGACACGGGGCATCCTCATGTTCATAATCCTGTTCTTTTCGGCCGCAAGCGGCTCAATGTTTTGGAGTGATTGTTCGATAAAACGTTCAAAAATCGCGCGCGTCGGCCGGGTTTTGTCACGCGCATTGACTTGTCCAAAACTGCCCGATAACCTTGCCCCTGTCCAGATGCTGGAAGCTATTGAAAAACTACTCGTCCTTCAGGATCGCGACCGCAAGATCACGCGGCTGCGCTCCGAACTGAACAACATCGGGCCGGAACGCCAGGCGCTCCAGTCCAGGACCGCGGGTTCCGAGGCTGCGCTGGAAGCCGCCAAGCATCGCGGCAAGCAAATCGAAAGCGATCGCAAGAAGCTGGAACTGGACGTTGATGCCAGGAAGCAGGCCATCGAGAAGTATTCGCTGCAACAGTTCCAGACGAAGAAGAACGAGGAATACCGCGCCCTGGCGCACGAGATCGAAACGGCCCGGGGAGCCATCGTCAAGCTGGAAGACCAGCAACTGGAATTGATGGAGCAGGCGGAGACGACGCAAAAGCAGATCGTCCTCGCAACGGCCGGTGCCAATGAAGCGAGGAAGAACGCCGAGAAACTGCTGGCCGATCTCGCGGCGCGCGAAGAG
>DATEKZ010000723.1:0-7780 GCA_035277185.1 Verrucomicrobiia bacterium | reverse complement strand
CATGAACAGAGCGTCCGAGAGCACGGCTCCTGGGTAGCCAACTTCCTTCCCACCTCTGCCCCAACCCTGTGAATAACTCACATGAAAAACTCCTTTCCAACACAGAGAACATCTCTCCCCGTTGAGGGGAGAGGGAACAGCAACCGGGCGCGGCGGAGAAATTGGGACCGGAAACAGTCCGCGGGATTGACGGCAGCACTTCTGTCGGTAGAACTGTGTCCATGCGGCAAAGACCTTTCCCGTTTCTCGCGCTTGTCCTGTCGTGTTTTTCAGGGGACATGCCAGCCGCTGATTCCGGCGAGGGTCGGTTTCTGGCAAATGCCCGTCAGCTCACTTACGAGGGCCGGCGCGCCGGCGAAGGGTATTTCTCGCCCGACGGCAAGGGCTTGATCTTTCAAAGCGAGCGCGAGCCGGACAACCCATTCTATCAGATCTACCTGCTGGACCTGGGAAGCGGGGAAAATCATCGCGTCTCACCGGGAACCGGCAAGACCACCTGCGCTTTCTTTCGGCCGGACCGCGACGAGGTGTTGTTCGCCTCGACGCACCTGGATCCGGAAGCGAGGGCGAAACAGAAAGCCGAACTCGAATTCCGCGCGTCCGGAAAGGAGCGCCGTTACTCGTGGGACTACGACGAGCAGTTCGATCTCTTCACCTCCAGGCGCGACGGCACGCACCTTCGCCGGCTCACCACGGCTCACGGTTACGACGCAGAAGCCGCCTACTCGCCGGACGGCAGGAAGATCGTCTTCACTTCACTGCGGGACGCCTATCCGGCTGACAAACTCTCTGCCGAAGACAGGAAACGTCTCGATACCGACCCGGCTTATTTTGGCGAGATCTACATCATGAACGCCGATGGCTCCGGAGCGAAGCGACTGACGTTCACGCCCGGTTACGACGGCGGACCGTTTTTTTCGCCCGATGGCAAACGCATCCTCTGGCGGCGGTTCGACGAGAAGGGAACGACGGCCGACATCCATACGATGAAGATCAACGGCGCGGACGTTCGCCGGCTCACCGGGTTCGGTTGCATGGCGTGGGCGCCTTATTATCACTCGTCCGGCGAATACGTGATATTCACCGCCAACAAACTCGGTTTCTCCAATTTCGAACTGTTCATCGTCGATGCGGCCGGCGACCGCGAGCCGGTGCGAGTCACCTTCACCGATGGTTTTGACGGGCTGCCCGTCTTTTCGCCGGACGGCAAACGACTCTGCTGGACCTCGAACCGAACTTCCGACGGCAAGTCCCAGCTCTTCCTCGCGGACTGGAATCACGCTTCGGCCCGCGGCGCACTCAAGGCTGCAGCGGCCCGTTTGCCCGCTGGAACCCCGGCGGCATCCTCTCACGAACTACGAATCACGCATCCCGCCGAGCACCCCGCAAGACAGCCTGAATCCGGCCCGGAAATCTCCCAGGCAGACCTGCGCGCCCAAGTCGGCTATCTCGCCTCCGACGCGCTCGAAGGCCGGCTGACCGGCGCCAAAGGAAGCCAACTGGCCGCCGATTTCATCGCCGGCCAGCTGGGCCAGGCCGGGTTGAAACCCTTCGGCGAGAAGGGCTCTTACTTTCAAACGTTCGAGTTCACATCGGGCGTGAAGGTCGTGACCAACCAGAACCGGCTTGAGGTCATCCGCGAGCTGCCACCGCCGGGATCCGACAGCTTCGACGTGGAGCAGGATTTCCGGCCGCTTTCATTCACGTCGAACGGCGAAGCGGAGGGGGAAGTCGTTTTCGCAGGTTACGGGCTGGCCGTCCCGGGAAAACCCGGCGAAGGATACGATTCGTACGCAGGCCTTGACGTGACGAACAAAATCGTGCTCGTGCTGCGTTACGTCCCCGAAGGCGTCGAGCCCAAGCGACGTCAGGAGCTCAACCGCTACGCCGGACTTCGCTACAAAGCCATGCTCGCCCGCGAACGCGGCGCGAAGGCAATCCTCGTCGCCGCCGGACCCAATTCGCCCAACGCGGGCGCGCTCGTGCCCTTGACGTCCGACGGCAGCCTTTCCGGCTCTGGCATCATCGCTGCGTCCGTCACCTCCAGGGTCGTCGAAGCGATCCTCGCCAGCGCAGGGAAAGATTTGAAGACTCTGCAATCGGGGCTCGATACTGAGAACCCGCACGCCGAAGGCGGCTTTGTCGTTCCCAAAATCAAACTGAAAATCGCCACCGGTGTCGAACGCGTGAGGAAAACCGACCGCAACGTGCTGGCTCTCCTGCCGCCCAACAATTTGACCAATGGAGCCAATGAATTCGTCGTGGTCGGCGCGCACTACGATCACCTCGGCCATGGCGAATCAGCGGGTTCGCGCGAGAATTCCAGTGACGCCGGCCAGATCCACAATGGCGCCGACGACAACGCGTCCGGAGTCTCCGCCGTTCTCGAACTGGCCGCCGCTCTGGCCGAAGGACGCCGACAAAACCCCGCCACGCTTCGCCGCGGCATCATCTTCGCTTTCTGGTCGGGCGAAGAGATGGGCCTGCTCGGCTCGACCCACTTTGCCGAACACCCTCCGATCGGCCTCTCCAACGTCGTTGCCTACGTGAACTTCGACATGGTCGGGCGTTTGCGCGACAACAAATTGATTCTCCAGGCGGTTGGCTCGTCGGGCGCGTGGCGGCGTCTGATCGAGAGAAGGAACGTCGCCGCTGGTTTCAATCTCACGCTCCAGGATGATCCGTATCTTCCAACGGATGTGACCGCGCTCTATTCGAAGCAGGTTCCGGTGCTCAATTTCTTCACCGGAAGCCACGACGATTATCACCGTCCGACGGACGACGCCGACACGCTCAATTACGAAGGACTGGAACGCATCGCCGGTTTCGCGCGCGGGTTGGTCCTCGACCTTGCGAAGGACGCCGCCCGGCCGGAATACGCAAAGGTCGAGCGGAGCAGTGCGGGCGGCAGCCGGGACGCCCTTCGCGCCTATCTGGGCACGGTGCCCGACTACACCACCGAGGTGACCGGCGTGAAACTCTCCGGCGTTCGGCCCGGAAGCCCCGCGGAGAAGGCCGGACTGAAAGCCGGCGACGTGATCGTCGGGTTCGCCGGCCAGAAAATCAAAAACATCTACGACTACACCTACGCCCTCGACGCGGTGAAGATCGGCCAACCGGTCGAGGTGATGGTTGTTCGCGAAGGCAACCCGGTGGCTCTCAAGGTGACGCCAGAGGCGAGGAAGTGATGTTGCCCCGCTTCGATCGCAACGTGAGTGTGGGCTGGGGCGCGTCTCAACAGCTTGTAGCCGTGCGGGTACTCGGCTGGTTCCTTCCCCCTCGCCCCGCCCTCTCCCCGGGGAGAGGGTCAGGGTGGGGAAACGCGACGGACTCACGTGCAGGGCTGCAATAAATCAGATGGCGCCCATCCCACGATGGAGAAATTTCTTGCGAATTCTCACAGGAACTTCTTTGTTCTTTTGCCATGAACCTCGCCGCCAGTCTGCAGCTATGAAGACAATACTCTTGATGTTGGTTCGAACGGTCTGCCTCGCGCTGCTGGGATCCTCACTAGCCGCCCTGGGCCAAGGCTCGACCAACGCCGTCGCGTTCAAGGACAAGAATCTCGAAAAGGCCGTCCGCAGGTTCGTTATCATGAAGAAAGACACGACCGAACCCTTGACCGAGAATGACCTCGTGAACCTCTCGACGGTTCAGGGCGCCGGCATGGAGATCAGCGACCTTTCCGGGCTGGAGAAATGCCTGAATCTGGCGTCACTCGACCTCGCCAAAAACAGGGTCAAAGACCTCACCCCGCTGAAAGGGCTGGTCAGAATCCAATATCTCAACCTCGCGGGCAACCAGATCGAGGATGTTTCGCCGCTCGCCGAAATCAAGGCGCTGCAGTACCTCGAGCTGTCGAACAACCGGGTGAAGGATTTGAATCCGCTCAGCGGCCTGACCAACATGGCGTCGCTCTATCTCTCCGGCAACCAGATCACCGACCTCAAGCCGTTGTTGGAGATGCGGAGACTCTCGTCACTGTATCTCGATGACAACAAAGTGAAGAGCATTGACGGTCTCGACAGGTTGAAAGGGTTGTCGAGTCTGTCGCTGAAGAACAACGGCCTCTCGGACATCGCGCCGCTGGAAGCGCTGAACAATCTCTATTACCTGTTTCTGGACGGAAACAAAATCCGCGACCTGACGCCATTGATCAACGCCGCCCGGAAGGACGCCGAGGGACAAAAACGCTTCGCGCCGTTTCTGAACCTTTACCTCAAGGGAAACCCGATCAAGGCGAGCCAAAAATCCCGGCTCAAAGAGTACGGCGTCCGAGTGAACGACTGATTGACAATGGCTGCATCTCAGTTTCTTGCATCGTTTTGTCATGACTGGTGGGTCGAACTCGTCACGCAGGGGCATCGTACTTTGTTGCAGCCCTACACGTGCGCGGGTTGCTTTCCCCCTCACCCTGACCCTTGGGGAGAGGGAACAGCCGAAGCAGCGTTCGAAAACCAAAACGCTCCCCAGCAGAAGGCCGGTCGTCGTGGCTCCCTCTCCCCGAGAGAGAGGGCCGGGGTGAGGGGAAGGAAGCGGCCGAATATCCGCGCGGCGGCAAGATCTTAAGATGCGCCCATTGACCATTCCGTTGAAGCGGGAGGCTTGACGGGCGCGTCGCCAGGGACTAGCACTGATTGAAGCCACAAACGCTATGAAGACTGAAGCCATTGCATCGATCGTCGGGGGAAGACGTGCCTCCACCTGCGGGCGCCTGCCTCTACGCAGCCACGCGCTAACAAGTTTCGCGATAATCGTCGTCGCCGCCGCGTGCGTCTCCACCCTGCGCGGCGCGGACAAGATTGATTTTCAAAAGCAGATCCAGCCGATCCTGGAAAAGAATTGCGTCAAGTGCCATGGGCCCGAAAAGCAAAAGGGGAAACTGCGACTCGACTCCAAGGAGGCCGCGATGAAAGGCGGCAATGACGGGCCTGCATTCGTCGCCGGGGATGCATCCAAGAGCGAACTCCATCGTCGCATCACGCTGCCGCCAGGCGACGACGACATCATGCCCAACGAAGGCGACCCGCTCACGAAGGAGCAGATCGACCTGGTCCGCGAGTGGATCAACCAGGGCGCCGACTGGCCCGAGACCGCGGCGGCGAAGCCGGCAGCCGCGCCAACCCCGGAGAGCGAGTTGCCCGCAAACTTCAAACCCGGCGCCGGCGAGGCGAAGGCCCTGGCAAAGTTTGCGCAGGCAGGGGTGGACATCCGTCCCATCGCGGTGAACCTGCCCTGGACCCAGGCGAACTTCCGCCTGCAAACCACCAACGTCACGGACGCCGTCATCGCGCCACTCAAAGACGTGACGAGTCTGACCGATCTCAACCTCGCCCACACAAAGGTGACCGATGCCGGTCTCGCCGCGATCGCGGGCCTGTCGAATCTGACCCGACTGCACCTGGAGCAGACCTCCATCACCGACTCGGGGCTGGCGCATCTGAAAGGCCTGACCCGGCTCCATTATCTGAACCTGTACGGAACACCAGTCACGGACGCCGGCCTCGAACAGCTCAAGGCGTTGAAGAGACTGAAGCGCCTTTACCTTTGGCAGAGCAAAGTCACGGACGCGGGCGTGGAAAGTCTCCGGAAGGCGCTGCCCGATCTGCAGATTTCAACGGGTAAAGAATTCAACGCGGTCGTCAAGAAAGAGGAGAAGCCCGAGGAAAAGAAGGAAGAGGAGAAGAAGTAGCCCGCTCATTCAATCCAAACGCGGGAATTCTCCCGCATCTGCACTCGCCGCTGCGGTCCTCCGGGCCAAATGATTTCGGCGCTGACTTGAAAGCCGTTCGGAACTGGATTCAGGTCAAGCGACTTCACCGTTTTCGGCAGTTTCAATTGACCGAGACCCAGTTCGCCCAGTGACTGCGCCCATCGCTGGTGGGTATCCTTGTAGTCGCGTTGCGCATAATAAATCTCCTGAACCACGTGACGCGCGGGCAGGGTCGGATCCGGACGAAACGCCGCTACTTTGGCCGTCGTAAATTGGACGTAACCCCACTTCTCCGGCCGGTGCATGTCGATAATCCCCTGTGGCGACCAGACCCAGTTGTCTTCCCGCCGGCCGGCAACCTTGCGGTATTTGCCTTCGACAATGTCCGCCAGCCATTCCACGCGCGAAAAATTGACGCGCCACTGGTCGCCGTCGCGCGGTGGCGTCGGGCGATGCGCATACCCGGCCAGCACCTTCCACGGAAAGGCCATCTCTACGGTCCAGCCTTCGTCCCGATCGATCGGATTGTTCAACGTGCCGCGGACGTGGACGCCCGTTGCCAGGCCGGGAATCTCCCATTCATTCATGGCCGGTCCGCCATCCTTGTACGGCTGCCTCAGGAAGAGATCCCAACCGGTGTCCAGCGCGTTGATCTCAAACTCGTAGTATTCGTGACTGTCGCCGTCCGGATCGATGAACACTTCAAAATCGTTGTCGTGGAAAATGACCGCGTCGTGATTGGTCAGCGTCCCCCACACGTGCGGCTCCTCCAGTTCCGCCGCGACGTAGAAGAAGTTGTCGTCCCAAAGCATTTTGGCGCGGGTACGGAACGGCGGTCGCTGCTTCGCGTCGTCCTCGATATCCACAAACTCCTCCGTCCACGGGACCGCTTTCCACACAGCGTCGTCCAAATGGCCGTCAACGAGAACCGGCCGGGCCGCGCGGTAGCAAACGTATCCCTTCGGCATGATGGATCGCATCTTTACCCAGTCGTCGGCAAAACCGGCAACCGACCGCGACGGCGCGCACAGGAGCGCAGCGGCGAACGCCGCAGGCCAGAGCGTTGCCGTGAATCGCCGGATGGCTGTTTTGAATTGCATAGGTCAGAGGACGACGTTTCTTTTCCCGGCAACCGCCATCGAGTACCGGCCGGCCTGGCTTTGCAAACGCACGGATGAATCGAACGTCCGGGAAAGCAGCCGGGACGACATCACGTCTGACATCCTCTCCGCCGCCAGGACCCGGCCGGCCCTCAACAACAGCGCATGGCTGAACACCGGCACGATCTCCTCGACGTGATGGGTGACCAGGACGAGCGTCGGCGAATTCTTCTGCCGTCCGAGCCGTTGCAGGAACTGAAGAAAATGATCGCGCGCGACAGGATCAAGCCCCGCGCAGGGCTCGTCAAGAATCAGGAGCGCCGGTTTCGCCATGAGCGCGCGACCAATCAGCACCCGCTGCCGTTCGCCCTGTGACAGATAGAGCCACGGACGATCGACCAGATACGCGCACTCGATCTGACGCAGGATTCGCATCCCCCGCGCGCGGTCGGCGCCCGTGACGCGCCCCCAGAGATCGATCATTGCGTACTTGCCGCTGACGACCGTTTCGAGCGCCGGCTCGGACTCCGCCATCATCTGGCGGACCGACGAGCTGACGATGCCGATTCGTTTGCGCAATTCGCGCCAGTCCGATTCTCCGTAGGCGCGCCCGAGCACCGAGATCTTGCCTCGGGTCGGCGTAAGGTAACCGGTCAGCGCGCTCAGCAACGACGTTTTGCCTGATCCATTGGCGCCGAGAATCACCCAGTGCTGGCCGCGTTCGACGCGCCACGAAACACGGTCCAGAATCGTCGTGTTGCCGCGCCGAACACTCAAGCTGGAGATTTCGAGCACGGGCTTCTGCTGGCGCTTCATCTGCCCGTTATCTTGTGGGTTTCGGCCGAAGTGGCAAAACAATTGAGCACAACGACAGTCGCGCCGTGGCGAACGCGATCCGCGGGAGGGGATCCAGCGCGAAGACATGCGCGTCAAACACGAGCCCCGCGATGTAGACAGACGCGTCGCG
>DATEKZ010000722.1:0-4933 GCA_035277185.1 Verrucomicrobiia bacterium | reverse complement strand
ACGTCGCTCTGGGGAAGCCTGGCGCTCTGCGCCGGGCTGTTGATTCCCGCCGGCCTGGGGTTGGTGTTTCTCGAGTCGATCGTCCGCGTGCCGCCGGGTTTCGAGACCGAAGCGCGGTGGCTGTTTGCGGGGATTGCCGCTGCGTTCCTGTTGAATGAATTAAAAATGCCTTTCGAGGTGTCATGGTACTGCCGCAATCGTTTCGACCTGCGCAACCTGATCGCCACGGGCGAAGTTCTGACTCGTGTGGGGATGGTCGTGTTGCTGTTCTACGCGCTCTCAGCCCGCATCCATTATGTCGGCGGTGCGATTCTGTGCGGGACGGTGGTTTCCGCGGCGGGCGCGGTCTGGTTGTGGCGCCGGCTGACGCCCATGCTGCGGATACAGATCCGCGACTTCGATTGGCGCGTGCTCAAGGGCCTGGCCTCCACGGGCGGCTGGGTGATCGTCAATCATGTCGGCGCGATCCTGTATCTGGGGATTGACCTCCTGGTGGCGAATCGCCTGTTCGGTGCGGAGACGGGCGGAAAGTACGCTGCCGTGCTGGCGCTGCCGATGCTGATTCAGACGCTGGGCGCGACCATCGGCGGTGTGTTCAACCCCACGGGGATTTACTACTACGCGCGCCAGGACATCGCCGGGTTGGCCGCCTATCTGCGCCGGGCGATCAAGTGTTTGGGCTTGATGCTGGCGCTGCCGATCGGGTTGGTGTGCGGTTTTTCCGAGCCGCTGCTCCGGTTGTGGCTCGGCCCCGCTTTCTCCGAGATGAGTCCGCTGCTTTTCCTGATGGTCTCTCACCTTTGCATCAATATGGCCATCAACCCGCTGCTCGGCCTGCAAATCACAACCAACCGCATGAAGGTGCCGGGTGTGCTCACGCTCATCATCGGCGTGGCCAATCTGGGACTGGCGCTCTTGCTCGCCGGGCAGATGCAGTGGGGTCTGTATGGTATCGCCACATCGGGCGCGATCATGATGACTCTTAAGCATGCGTTGTTCACGCCGCTCTACGCCGCCCACGTTTTGGGCAAGCCCTCCTCCACTTTCCTGCGCGAGATGACGCCCATCCTGCTTGTTACCGCGGCCACGATCCTGCTCGGTCGTGTCGTGTCCCGGATTTTCGAGATCGGCGGTTGGGGAGATTTGATCCTCATCGGGCTGGGACTTTCGGTCTTGTACTCTGCCGGCGTATATGGCCTGATCTTGAGTCCGGCCGAGCGCCAGATGGTGAGGAACGTTTTGAGAAGGGATCGAGAATGACGATCACGAACGAACTCGAGGAGGAATTCGTTTGGTTGGAATAAAAGTAGCGCGCTCGCCAGGCGGGCCAGACGGGTTTGGAGCCGGTTTGCGCAGCTCGCATGGCAAAGGAAGAGGTCCGATGTACACCTGGAAGTCACGCTATCTCACTCGGGGAGAGGTCTGGTACGATGATGAACCGGGTGACACGCGTTCGGTGGACTGGATCCATTATCGGCAGCGTTCCAGCCCGTTCCCCGGCGCCCGGTGGAAATATTTCGACAATTACTTCGTCGATCTGACCCAAGGCACGGAGCAACTGTCGGAACAACTGAACAAGGACACCGCGTACAAAATCCGGCGTGCCCGTGATCGCGACCAGATCGTCTGCGAAGGTTGCGACCCGCGCGATCCCGAGGTTCTGGACAAGTTCGAGGAAGTGTACAACCCGTTTGCGGCAACGAAAGGACTGAGCCGGCTGGACCGGGCGCAGATAGATAGCATGGCCGCTGCCGGCGTGCTGGATTTGTCCGTAGCAAAGGATCCGAACGGCACCGCGCTGGTTTGCCATGCGAATTATCGCGATCACCGCCGCGCCACTCAAATGCATTCGCCGTCGCTGTATTGGAAGCTTTCCGATAGCGCGGCGCGGAACACGATTGGCCGGGCCAACCGTTATCTCATGTGGAGTGACATGCTGCGCTACAAGGAACAGGGTTTGAAATGCTTTGACTTCGGCGGCTGGTATTCCGGAACGACCGATCAGGCGCTTCTCAAAATCAACGAGTTCAAAAAGGGATTCGGAGGGCAGGTCGTGCGCGAATATGTCTGCGAACAGATCCTGACGCTCAAGGGCTGGTTGGTGCTCAATATCGCCAGACTGCTGAAGCAGGCTAAGCTCCCTCGCTCCGGTTCAGACGCGCCAGTCGCGCCGCCGCAGGCCGTGGAAGTTCAGCCGCCCGCCGCCTTGATGTTGAGGAACGGAGTGCCAGAGTGATGGATTCGTCCCAATACTCCATTTCTCGTCCATTGTTTCCGTGAGCGCCGCGCAATATCTCCTCCGGTTTGATGACATCTGCCCGACTATGAACTGGCGGGTGTGGGCGGAGATCGAAGCCGTCCTGATCCAGCGGTGCATCAAACCGTTGCTCGCTGTGGTGCCGGACAACCACGATCCGAGCCTGAGAGTGGACTCTGCGGCGGCGGATTTCTGGGACCGCATGCGTACCTGCCAGGACCGCGGATGGACCATCGCATTGCATGGATTCCAGCATCGCTACCTAACCCGGAACGCGGGCCTCGTCGCCGTCAGAAGGAAGAGCGAGTTTGCCGGTCTTTTGCCGGACGTGCAGCGGGAAAAGCTGGTGCGAGCAGTGGAAATATTCCGGCGCGAAGGGATCACGCCCCGCGTCTGGATTGCGCCGGGCAATACGTTCGACGCGACCACGGTTGCCCTGCTGCCCGAAGTGGGAATCCGCATCATTTGCGACGGTTATTTCCGTTTTCCGCATGTCTGCCCGCTCGCCGCGCCCCCCTCCCCATCGAGCGGAGAAAAGGGTTGGATGACCTGGGTCCCGCAGCAGTTGTTTTATTTCCGTCCGGCCCCGTCGGGCGTGTGGACGGTTTGTTACCATCACAATGAGTGGAGCGCGGCACAGATGAGGAAGTTTCGCCAGGATGTGGAAGACTTCGGTGCCGACATAGTGTCGCTTGAAGACGTCCTCGACCGGCGCGCCCCGCGGGAAAGCAAATGGTCGGCCTGGCTCTGCACCCATCCGCGTCTGTCCCGTTTTCTGATTCGTGTGGAATTGAAACTCTGGAGTTGGTGGAGCGCCGGACGAAAGCGACTCCCCTACACAGACATGAAACCGGTTCGGCTATCGAGGTAAAACCTTATGTGCGGCATTGCTGGATTTCTTGAGCCTTCGCGGAATCGAAGCGTGGACGATTGCGAGTGGGTCGCCCGGATGATGGCCAACACACTGGCGCATCGCGGGCCTGACGACGAAGGGAGCTGGGCGGATCCGGAAGCGGGCGTGGCCCTGGGGCATCGGCGTCTGGCGATTCTGGACCTCAGCGCCGAGGGGCATCAGCCGATGCCCTCTGCCGATGGCCGTTATGTGCTGGTGTTCAATGGAGAGATTTACAATTTCCAACAGTTGCGTCACGAGTTGGAGAAGAGCGGTCACAGCTTTCGCGGGCATTCCGATACCGAGGTCATGCTGGCGTCCTTCTGCCAATGGGGATTTCGGCCGGCGCTGGAGCGATTCGTCGGCATGTTTGCTCTCGCGTTGTGGGACCGGCAGGCAGGCCGGTTGCACCTGGCCCGGGATCGAGCTGGCGAAAAGCCGTTGTATTATGGGTGGGCCGGGAATGCGCTGGTTTTCGGTTCGGAATTGAAAGCGCTCCAGGCCCATCCTGGGTGGAGCGCCGGAATCGACCGCCATGCGCTGGCGCTCCTGACCCGGTATGGATACATCCCCGCGCCGTACTGCATCTATGAGAACACTTATAAGTTGCCCCCCGGCTGTGCGCTGACGTTTTCGCGTCGCGACCGGAAAACAGCCGCCCCGGTGCCGTACTGGTCGGCTCAATCCGTTGCCGAGGCTGGAGTGGCTCATCCGTTTGAAGGCAGCGAACAGGAGGCAACGGATCGGTTGCTTGCTTTGTTGCAGCAGTCGGTGGCGCAACAGATGGTCGCGGATGTGCCCGTGGGCGCCTTCCTTTCGGGGGGAATCGATTCCTCCCTCATCGTCGCGATCATGCAGGCGCAGAGCCGGCGGCCCATCAGGACCTTCAGCATCGGATTCCCGCAGGAGAACCTTAACGAGGCCCGTTTTGCCAAAGCCGTGGCCCGGCGCCTTGGAACCTACCATACCGAATTGTATGTCCAGCCCGGGAATCTGGGACAGGTGATTCACCAGTTGCCGCGCATCTATGATGAACCCTTCGCGGATCCTTCCCAGGTTCCGACCGCGATTTTGTGCCGGTTGGCGAGCGAGCACGTGAAGGTCAGTTTGTCCGGTGACGCCGGGGACGAATCGTTCGGGGGATGCCGTCGTTACCGGGACGCTCAGTTGCGCTGGGAGGTAATCTCCGGGATTCCCGGGCGCTTTGAGCTTGCCCGCCACTTGAAGCGCGTTTCCCGGGCCGGATTGAATACGCGAATTGCCTCCGATCCGTTCAGGAAGATGTTAAGCCGCGTCTCGAATCTGTCGGACCTTCTGTCAGTATCAACGGACCGTTCGTTGTACCAAATGCTGATGAGCCCGAACCGGGAAGCTCATCTGTGGATGAAGGATGCCAACGAACCAGAGACTCAACACGACGCGCTTCCAGGCTGGGAGCGGTTTCCGGAACTGTTGCAACGGATGATGTGCCTGGACCTGGTTTCGTACCTTCCGGACGATATCCTTGTGAAAGTGGATCGGGCGGCCATGTCGGTCGGTCTGGAAACGCGCATTCCGTTGCTGGACCATCGAGTCATCGAATTTGCCTGGAGTCTGCCGTCTTCGTTCAAGCAACGGCGAAACAAAGGCAAATGGCTGTTGCGGCAAATCCTCCATCAGTACATTCCACCGGCTTTGGTGGACCGTCCCAAGAGGGGCTTTGGCGCCCCGATTGCCGAATGGCTGCGCGGTCCGTTGCGCGATTGGGCAGGGGACCTCCTGGGAGAGACCCGGCTCGGGCAGGA
>DATEKZ010000721.1:0-2024 GCA_035277185.1 Verrucomicrobiia bacterium | reverse complement strand
AAGTATGGCACGCGAAACCTCGAAAGCAATCCGAAGCCCGCGAGCAATCCCCACATCATCAGGTGCGCCAGGAACGCCGCTCTCAGCGCGTTCTCGGGGCCCCACCGGACGACGAGCGAATGCAGACCGCGCGCACGGTCGAATTCGTAGTCCTGCAACGCGTAAATGATGTCAAAGCCGATCAACCAGAAGACCACAGCCGTCGCGAGCAGCAGTGGCAGAATTGCGCTCTCTTTCATCGGCCAGAGAGCGAAGCCGCCCTTCACGGCGAGCCAGGCCCCGATGGGCGCGAGGGCAAGGGCTATGCCGAGATAGATGTGCGTGAAGTCGGTGAACCGCTTCGTGAGCGAGTAGAAACAAACGACGACGAGCGCCACGGGAGACAGGAGAAAGCAAACCGGGTTCAACAGGAAACTCGCGGCAACAAAGGCGGCGGCGCTCAAAGCCCACAGGGTCCAGGCGCCCGCCAACGGAATCCGCCCCGTCGGCAGGTGGCGCGCGGACGTGCGCGGGTTGGCCTTGTCGAACTCGCGATCCACGATCCGATTGAATGACATTGCGCAGGTCCGGGCGCAGACGATCGCGAGGAGGATCAGGCAGAACTTTCCCCAGCCGGGCCAGCCCCGTTGATCGCGGGCCGCCACGGCCATCGACGCCAGGGCGAAGGGAAGGGCGAAGACGGTGTGCGAGAAGCGCACGAAGGAGAGCCATTTGCCAACTACAGAGAACATTCAACTTTCAACTTTCAACACCTAACACCGAAGGGTCAGCCGGCTTTGTCGGATGGAGTCTGCGCGACTCGGCTTGGGCATTTCGTTTCGCGGTCTGGATGCTTGAGTGGAAGATGCGAATCAGCTCTTCGCACTCGGCCAGCACGAACAAGAGCGTGGTTTCATTGTTCACCCACGCCTTGCGCTTGATGAGCCGCGCCCAACGGCGCGTCTCTCGCAGCTCCTTGAGGCAGATTTTCAGTTTGTGGATGAAGTCGTCGCGGGATTCGGCAGCTTCGGCTTCGCCGTGGTTGGGATATGGCGACGTACCGGAACGCAACACCTGCCCCGCGACATGATTGCCCGCTCGCGTTGCCGGTAAGCTTTCCGACAAATCAATCACCGCCGAAGCGAATTCCAGCAACCGATCTTCGAGGTCGAACTTTCGGTTCCCGTCAACACCTTCATTGAATTCCAAGACCGTTGCTCCCGAATTCTTGAGCGTTGGGCGTCGAATGTTGAGCGTTGAATGTTTTCCCTTCTCCATGTCATTCCTTCTCCTCCGCCCAGCGCGGCGCGAGCTGGTTCGGCACGCCCAGATGGTCGAGCACGCGGGCGACGACGGTATCGACGACGTCCTCCAGCGTTTTCTGACCGGAGTAAAACGAGGGATTGGCGGGAAGGATGGTTGCTCCGGCCTGGAGCAGGAGTTCGAAGTTTTTCACATGGACGAGATTCAGCGGCGTCTCGCGCGGGACGAGAATGAGTTTCTTTCGCTCTTTCAGCATGACATCGGCGCCCCGCAGCAAAACGTCTTCGCTGGTTCCGTGGGCGATGCGGCCGAGGGTTCCCATGGTGCAAGGGATCACCACCATGGCATCGAACGGATTGGAGCCGCTGACAAAGGGCACGTTCATGCTTTTGAGCCCGTGCTTCTTCACGCCCTCAGCCAATCGAAGGCCGTTCGGGAGTTCCTCGGCGATGACGATTTGCGCGTAGTTGCTCAGGACGACGTGGACTTCGTGCTGACGCGGATCCAGGTGATCGAGCAGCCGTTGGGCATAGCGCGCTCCGCTGGCCCCGGTGATGGCGACGACGACTCTCAAACGCAATCCCTTTCGACGAGCACCGACGCAATATGGAGGGGTGAAGAATGCAGGGCAAGCCCGCTTTGATTCTTCAGAGCCCCGTTCGCGGAACTTTTCCGGCACACGCCGGCGAAACGGGCTTGAGTCGGCGTCCGGCTTGCCCACAATGCGGCCGTGGCGAGACTTTGGAAGGCGCTTGAATTCTGGCGGCGCCGGGCTGTCAGCA
>DATEKZ010000720.1:0-2175 GCA_035277185.1 Verrucomicrobiia bacterium | reverse complement strand
CTGAAGGACAGAAGTGATGTCCGTGGGCCTGGTGTTATCGCTCATAACGTCTTTGTCGGAATGCGCAGCCATCTTAGAAAGGCCGTGGGACTCGTCAACCTTTGGATTGTTCACTGCTGCGCCGGCCTTGCGCCGGCCACGCGGGAATCAAGGGCGAGGTTGGTTATGGGGCGCCTGACTTTGGCGCCTGGCCCGACAGGTTCTTGAATTTCGCCGCCAGTTCCTCGCTCTGGCGCGCGAGCAGGGTGGCGTCGCCGCCGACGGCCAGGACGGTGAATCCTTGCGCCAGCCAATGCCGCGCGTCCTCCTCGACCGGTGTCAGGATGCCGACCACCTTCCCCGCCTTGCGGATTCGCTTTCCGGCGTCCTCGATCGCGGCTCGCACGTCCGGATGTCGCGGATTTCCGGGATGCCCGAGCGAGGCGGACAGGTCGCTTGGCCCGATGAACAAACCATCCACTCCTTCCACGGCCGCGATGGACTCAAGATTTTGGAGTGTCGAACGGGTTTCGACCTGCGCCACGACGCACATTTCCCCGTTGGCCCGTTGAAAGTAGTCTTTGGTTCGGCCAAAACGATTCGACCGATGCGCCGTCGCGACCCCGCGCAAGCCTTCCGGGGGATACCGCGTAGCGGCCACGGCAGCGCGTGCCTCATCGGCGGTTTGGATGTAAGGGACCAGGAGATTCTGCGCGCCGGCGTCGAGGACCCGTTTGATGAGCACCAGGTCATTCCAGGCGGGGCGAACCACTGGCGCCGCCGTGCCTCCGGTCATGGCCTGCAGTTGGCTGATCAACAACGGCACTTCGTTGGGGGCGTGCTCCATATCGAGCAGTAACCAGTCGAAACCGGCGCCGGCAAGGATCTCGACGCTGAGATTGCTGCACAGACTGCTCCAAAATCCGATGAGCGGCCGGCCTTCCCGTAGCGCGCGCCTGAAGGAATTTGCGGGCAGTGAGGTTTGCATCATTCGAGCGTCCTTGCGGCGAGTCCGCGCCGCAAGGAAATTTCCGGGTCAGCGACGGCTCCGGAGGCCCTGACGATCGGATGTCGGATCTTCGGACTGCGCGTGTGAACTTTGAACTTTGAACTTTGGGGGGCGGTCTTTATGCTCCGCGCGTGTCCGAAGGCGGCCCCAGCGAGATCAATGCTTCCACGCGCTACTGCGCGGTTTTTGGCCACCCGATCAAACACTCGGCTTCTCCCGCCATGCACAATGCCGCCCTCGCCACGCTGGGTCTGGACTGGCGCTACCTTGCCTTCGATGTTCGTCCCGATCACTTGCGCGCCGCCATTGAGGGCGCGAAGGCGATGCGGTTCATCGGCCTCAATCTCACCGTGCCGCACAAACTGATGGCGCTGGAAATCGTCGAAGCTCTCGATGAATCCGCCAGGGCCTGGGGTGCGGTCAATACCATCCGTTTCGAGGCCCGGGGTCGTTCAGGTCAGTGGCAACCGCTGATTCAATTCGCCGACGAAATACCGGACGACATTCGCGGTCAGGGTTTCAATACGGACGCCGACGCCCTCGCGCGCGCGCTGCGCGAAGACCTCGGCTTGCAACTCTTGCGCGGGGCCGGTGTTTTGCTCCTCGGCGCGGGTGGCGCCGGACGCGTGGCCGCTTTGAAGCTTGCCAGTGAAGGGGTTGGTTCCCTGTTCCTGATGAATCGCACCCGGGAGAAGGCGGAGGCCGCCGCCGCCGAGATTCAGCGGTTGCATCCGGGCCAGGAGGTCACCGTTGGCTATCCGAAGGAATCGGTCGATCTGGTCATCAACGCGACGTCGCTGGGCTTGAAAGCCGGCGATGCGCTGCCTTTCGACGAGGCGCAGTTCCCGCTGAGCCGCGCCCGGGCCGCTTACGAGATGATTTATCGTCCGGCGGAAACACCGTTTCTGATGCGGGCCAAAGCCGCCGGCTGCCGGACGGCCAACGGACTCGGGATGCTGCTTTACCAGGGCGCCCGGGCCCTCGAAATCTGGACCGGGCGAACGGCGCCGGTCGAAGTGATGCGGCGCGCGCTGGAGGCGAACGTCTATGGGGATTGACGTCATTTTCGACGCCCATTATTGGTCTATGATTCCGTTCCACTTCTGGTCGGTGGTCTTCTTCGTCTTTGGTTCGATGGTGGGCAGCTTTCTCAACGTTTGCATCCACCGCATGCCTCGCGGCGAAAG
>DATEKZ010000719.1:0-6564 GCA_035277185.1 Verrucomicrobiia bacterium | reverse complement strand
ATCTCATGTCGTGCCCGAAGTAAATCTTCCGGTTACTAAAAGGGTCAGGGTATGCATAGTCACGGGGATCTCCCGTGTCCTGCATTCTGAGATAGGCGACGCCGCCTTCCGCAAATAGACTCGCGCCGCCCGGAGAATTGTCCACGCCGAAGGCGCCGCCGGTCGTGAAAGTTCCACCGACGGTTGAGCCGTCCCACGCATCCGAGCCGTTATCGTGGCTCCAGGTGCCGTCCAGTGACGTAAATCCGCTCCCATCGCCTCCGACTGTAAGTTGGTCGCCGTTGTAGATGTAGGTCCAACCGCCGGGCGGGTCGGGAAAGGCTAACGCGGCCGAAACCTTCAATGGGAACGAGCACAGGGCCAAGGTGGAGAAAAGTATGGAGGGAAATAAAAATGTGCGCACTGCAAACATCGAGTCTGGGTTACCTACACAATTGAAGTGTCTTGGCTTTTTGGGAAGTCCTTTGTGATGATAATCGTAACACCGCCTACGCCAACAGAGGACATCCAAGCAGGTCGCGGACGAAGAGGAAGGCGAGCGGGATGAACGTCCGCGGGCGATTGATGGAAAAAAGAAGACCGGAGCGGGCTCCGGTCCTCTCGTATCGTCGGGTCGCCAGTCTTATTGCTTGGCGCGATAGTATTGTTGGAGGCCCGCAGGAGTGACATTGAGCGGACTGGTCGCATTCGGGACATTGGTCCATGCACCGGTGACCGAAGGAGCCGACTCGAGCGTTCCGGTAAACGTTATCGAGACGCCAGTCTGCGTGCGGGCCAGGGACAGGGTCGGACGCGGAGTTCCGGGCTCGGTTCCCGCCATGTAATTGACGGCATTCAGGAACAACAGGGCGCCGTCGGCGCTGAGGTCGTAGATACCCGCTCCTTCAGAGGTAATCCCTTGCTCGCGAGTTCCGGTGAGGAAGACCAGGCGATGTCCAGCCAATACGTCTGCGGCACCGTTTCCCATAATGGCTCCGGCCTGCCACTCGCCGATAATCATGCCACCGGCAGCATTGGGATCGCCGGCCGCTACAGTGGCGAGTATTGTCCCGCCTCCGGCAAGCGCATCCGTATTTACTGAAATGCCCCGCTGCGCAACTCCGTTGGGGCCGCGGATGGTGCCGTTAGTGCCTGAAGTGGCAAAGATGTTGGACATGGTGTTGCCGGCGTCGAAAGGAATCCCCGCAAAGATCGGGTGGCTCGGAACGCTTGCCGTCAGACGTATCGGACCGTCTGTGTCCGGGATCGTCGCGCCAGTGGTGAAACCCAGCCGGTTGTTCCTCAACAAGTAGCCGCCCAGGATCATTGTCGGCGCGGTCATGCCGTTCCACGCCGCTGTTTCGGGAGGGTCCTGGTAATCCCCGCTCCCCACCGAGCGGCTGATGACGATCAGGTCAAATGCGTTGAGGAGCGGCGCATCGGGAGTGCCCGAGCTGACGATTCGCGTTACCTGATGCCCGTTGGCCGTGAGCAAGTCCGTGTAGGCGACATCGGGGGCATTGGTGAAGCCGGCGGTGACTGCGGCGCCGGACGGCGCGTTACTGGCCGAATGGAAACTGATCCAGGCAATCCTTGCGCTCGTTGGTTTTTGAACTCTGATTCCGGAAGCCCATTCGACCGCCGCGTCGAAAAGCTTCAAGGCGTCCGGCGTGTAAGCGGCAAACCCATCGTTGCCCGAGAAAAACAAAACTCGTCGAGCCGGCGCGGGCGTCGCGCCGTCAATCAGAATGGCGTCCTTATCATAGCCATAGATCACTGCCTGGGCCGGGTTGTCTGCTATTGTCGCGATGATGACTGCATTGGTGTTCGGGACGCCCCAACTGTAGTCTTGAGCGTTCGTCGTCGTGGTCGTTACTCCGATGCTCAGTCCTCCGGCCAGGGGATGGTCGGCTTTGACGATGTTCACCTGAGTCTGGCCGGCGAGGGTCGCGTGGTCAGCAGCCGTATCCAGGGTCATCAGGAAGTTATCCTCGACCGCTTGCTCCCAAATCAGGGCCGGGACCGGCGAATTGCGGAACTTGTCGGCCACGTCGCCGGAATTGATCGTCGAGGAAACGATGATCAACTGTTTGCCATCGGCGCTGGAGGTGGTCGAGGCAGGGGCTTGAACCGCGGCGACCTGCCACCCGTTTGATTCCAGACGTGATTTGACCCCGGCATCGGATGCATTCAGAACCGGGTCGCTGGCCGTGCCGACCACCAACAGGGCTTGAGGCGGCGGGGCTCCGACGTTGATCACGACAGAGGCCGACGTCGTGGATCCGCCAATCTCGTCCGTGGCCGTCGCCCTGATGGCGTAGATGCCGTCCGGCACGCTATTCCATGTGAAACTGAACGGGCTGTTCGTCGCGGTGCCCACCAGGTTCCCATTGGCGGTAAACTCGACTCGGACGATTGCCAGACCCAAGTCGCCGGTTGCGGTTGCGGTGAGAGCAATATTGGCTCCGGCAGAGAAGGTCTGGCCGTTGGTGGGGGCGGTGAGTGTGATCGTTGGAGCCGCGGGCGCGCCTTGCCGCGTCTCGGGTGGACCGAATCCGGTCGGTGCAAAGGCGGTGTCGGTCGTGAGGATGAACTTGTCGAAAAACGCCCCGTCCTCACGACGCGCCAGCCCAACGATGTGCGGTCCCACGGAGGGGATATCAACGGTGAAGGGATCGGGGCCGTCTTGCGAATCGCTTCGCCAGACGAAATCAGCCTGAGGTTGGAAGCCGCTCATGCTGGCCGAGTTGGCGAGGGCGCCATTAGCGGGGTCGCGTTCCGCCGGCCGGACGCCATCGAGGTGGAACCAGGACGAATCGTCATTGCCATTGTCCGCGCTCGCCCGGTACCAAACCCGGTAGGTCGCCACCTGCGCGAACTCGACGTCATATTCGAGTTGTGTGGCAAATTCACTTCCACCCGCGCCGTTGGGATTCACCATCGAAACGCCTCCCGACGGAGTTCCCCGTGTGGTATCGGGGACCCACAGTCCGTCGAGGTTTCGGTCGTAGTTCTCAACCTCGAACACAACGAATCCATTTTGTTCAATGAGTTTCCCCTTTGCGAAAAAGACGGCTCTGCTGTTCGGCGCGATCGTATTCGGAGCGGCGGCCGTATCCTGGATGTTTTGGACGGTCACCGTGTACTTGACTCCCAACGTCTGCTGCGGCGTCGTCAATGTGACCACGGTCCCGCCGGGAGACAATGCGGCCGCCGTTACCGCCAGGCTGCCGCCCGTGCTGTTGATCTGGTAATTGGCAGCGGTGGTTGCCGAAGCCTGGGTGATCGCTTCGGAGAACGTCAACACCACTTCGGTCAGGTTCGCCTGGCCTTTGGCGCCCAGGAGTGCCGGAGGAACTGTGTCCGGAATGACTGTCAGGACCGCCTCAGTGCTGGTGGCGGTCCCTTGCGCGCCGGACACAACCACCGAGAATCGAGAGTTGTTATCGGTCACGGCGACACTGGGAATCGTGTAATTGAGATTTGTAGCGTCAGGAATATCCGTCGTGCCGTTCCGCCATTGGTAGGTGTAGGGAGGCGTGCCGTCCGCCATCACACGGAAGGTGACCGATCCTCGTTCGTCCACGGACTGGCCCTGTGGCTGCGCGACAATGGTCAGGGGGCCCGCGGTCCTGTCGGAGGAGAGATACTGCCCCGGTATCGGCGCCGTCGAATCAATGGTGAGGTTCGGGTCCTGGACTGCCACGGAGAGGTTGTCACCGCCGCCACCTTCTTTTGACAAAGCCTCGATGTAATAGGGTTGATTGGCCTGCAGGGTGATCTGCGCCCCCCCCGAGGCATTAGTGGTCGGCCACTGTGTGCCGGTGAAGGTGGAGGAGTCCTTGGACGTCAGCACACTGCCGCCGCCGCTAGATAAGTACTCGCGCGGATTACTCCAGACCGTTTCCTGGGCGATCAGTTTCCTGTTCGCCACGGTGGCGTCCGTGCTCAGGTAAAGCGCCGAGTTGTCGTCGGAGGCGAGGTAAAAGATGTAATCGCCGGTCGCCGGCGGGTAAAAATACCCGATGATCTGCGTGCCGTAGTTGTCGGCCCAGTTGCCGGGCGGCGTGGAGATGTCTCCCGTCGCGTTCCACTCGAAGTACGCGGGGAACATCAAGGCGTCGGGGTTGGCCGGAAAGTTCGAAGATCCGGTGAGGTTGGCGACGGCGGTTCCCGCGATTCCGGTGAACGCCTTCGCCGTGATGAGTCCCTGCGGCGTTGCCGGGGCTGCGGCTTGAGCGATCGGGGCACTGGCGCCAATGGCCAGCGCAACCGCACACGGCCAGGTCAGTTGGTAAATGATGGAGTTCATGGATGGTGTCTTCATAAGACTTTCGTCACGGGAACTGGGTGAACAAATGCGACGTTAAGAGATTTCCTCAATTAACAAAAGCTCCGCGGCGTGTTAATCGTAACAGCCCTGTAACATGCCGAAGGGCGCGAATGTCGAAATCGGCCGCGACGCAGAAGGCCAGCATCCTCCTCTGTGGTGAGTGGTTCCCTGCTCGACCATCCGGGTTTTCAACCGCTAAACTCCCCGCTGAAAATGAAGAAATGCGGCAATCGAAAGCCACCCAATACGGGCAAGACTCCCGGCAAGCCCGAGTCGCCGAGGATGTGCGAAAAGTGAAAAGGCCTGCACGTGAGTAAAAAGCGGACAAGGCGCGAATCGGCCCGGAATCCCAATCGGAACAAGAGCGACCCAATGGCGGGTTCCGGCAGGAGATGGAGGCAGATATCAATCCTGCTTCTGATCGGTGCTGTCATTGTGGCCATCGGCATTGCGGTTCGTCCGCGAATCAAGAACGCTGCTGTTGCCGATCGCTACGTGCCGCGCCCGAGAGGGACGCTTACGTTCAGCAAAGACATTGGACCAATTCTGTTTGACCGTTGTGCCTACTGTCATCGGCCGGGCGAGGCAGCTCCATTCACGCTTGAAAGCTACCTGGAGGTGAAGAAGCGCACGAAGCAGATAGCGGAAGTGACGGCCAGGAGGTACATGCCACCATGGTTGCCAGAGTCGGGATATGGCGAATTTGCCGACGTGCGCCGCTTGACTGAGGACCAACTCGGCGTGATCCAGCAATGGATCGCCGAGGGCGCTATCGAAGGCGATCCGGCGGACTTGCCACCGGCACCCAAGTGGCCCGAGGGCTGGCAATTGGGCGAGCCAGACCTGGTGGTGAGGATGCCCGAGCCGTATACCTTGACGGCCGAGGGCAAGGACGTTTATTGGAACCTGGTAATGCCCATTCCGGGTGACACCCGCCGTTACGTCAGGGCGGTGGAGTTTCAACCTGGTAATCGGAAGGTCGTGCACCATGCGTCGTTCAATCTTGATCAAACGGGGCAATCCCGGCGTTTGGCGCAGAACCAAACCCCACCCGGGTTCGCTGGCATGCAATTGCCGGAGACGGCCACCATGGTCGCTGGTCAGTTGCTTGGATGGGAACCGGGTAAACGGCCGGAGGCCGCGGGCGCGGGCCTGTCCTGGCCACTCGAGAAGAATACCGACCTGGTGCTTCAACTCCATCTGCACCCGAGTGGCAAACCGGAACAAGTCCAACCGGTGGTGGGATTCTACTTCACCGACCATCCGCCCACGAATACCCCATTCCTGCTCCGCATGCCCGAGTGGCGGATTGATATTCCCGCTGGAGCCAGTGACTACGCGGTTGAAAATTCCTACGTGCTGCCCGTGGATGTGGAGGTCTTGCGTGTCAGTCCTCACGCCCACTATCTTGGAAAGGAATTGCAAGGGTATGCCATTCTGCCCGACGGCATCAGGAAATGGCTCCTGCTCATCAAGAAATGGGACTTCAACTGGCAGGGCGATTACCGTTACGCCAGCCCGGTCTTCCTTCCCAAGGGCACGACGCTGGTGATGCACTTTACCTACGACAACTCTTCGGACAACATCCGCAACCCCAACACGCCGCCCAGGCGTGTTCGCTTTGGCGCGCAAACCACCGACGAGATGGCTCAACTCACCCTTCAGGTTCTGGCGCGCAACGCGGAGGATCGGCGGATGCTCGCGGCGGATCATCTTAAAAAGATGACGCTCGACGCCATCGCCTACAATGAGAGCATTCTCCGGGAGAATCCGGACGACCCCGGCGCACACGCCAAAATCGGCCAGGCTTTGCTGCCTCTCGGCAGATATTCGGAAGCTTTCGACCATCTCCGCACCGCGATCCGGCTGAATCCCGGGGACGACAAAGCTCACTACGATCTCGGCTCGCTCTATGTTCAATACAACCGACTGGCTGAGGCGCGGGCCGAATTCGAGACCGTTCTGCGGCTCAACCCGGAGGATTATCAGGCGCATGGCAACCTGGGCGCGATCCATCACCGGCAGGGAGATTACGACCTGGCCGAATTCCATTTTGAGAGCGCGCTCCGCCTGAATCCCGACGACACGGCCGCCCGCCGCAACTTGGATCTCGTTCGTGCCGCGAAACGCGCACTTCAGCGAGGCCGTTGACTTGAAAGCCGCTCCGGAGCGCGGCGCGCAGCGGATTGCGGTGCCGGGTTGATCGAACCTATGCAGTCACCCGCGAAACACGCGAAACACGCGAAACACGC
>DATEKZ010000718.1:0-2739 GCA_035277185.1 Verrucomicrobiia bacterium | reverse complement strand
GACTGGCGCACTCCAAAACCTGGCGGGGCCTCCGACGGTTCATGAGAGTCAACGCGGACTCACGTCCGCCGCGACAAATCCCAAGACGTGTTCCAACTCTTCACTTGATGCCCGATGGATCCGGTGTATTTCTTGTCCCCGGCACCAAGCTCAAAAACCTATGCGAAGCATCAACCGTTCGAGGAATCTTTCGTCCCGCTGCTTCGCAGTCGGACTCACCCTGGCGTTATCGGCCGGCACTCTCTTTGGCCAGAGCGCTCCCGATTCGGGTGCCGGCGCGGTATCCGAACCGATGAATTGGACAACGCAGCAGGATCACAAGAACATGATGGACCAGTTGGGGATAAAAGCTCTCAGGCCCGGGCCGAGCGGCCGGGCCGGCGCGACCAATTCGGCCAATTACGATCCGGCAAAAGCCAACCCCTACCCCGATCTGCCCGATCCTCTCACTTTGAAAAACGGGCGGAAGGTCACGACGGCTGAGATGTGGTGGAAGCAGCGCCGTCCGGAGATCATCGAGGACTTCGAACGCGAAGTCATTGGCCGCGTGCCGAAGAATGTCCCCAAGGTGTCGTGGACGATCTCGACCCAGGCGACCGATCGGGTCGTGGGCGAGATTCCTGTCAACGCCAGGCAACTGGTGGGGCACGTGGACAATTCGGCGTGTCCCGCGATCAAGGTGGACATTCAATTGACCCTGGTCACGCCAAAGGACGCGAAAGGACCAGTACCCGTGCTGATGATGTTTGGTGGCTTTGGCGGCGGGGGTTTTCCGCGACGACCGGGAGAGCCTGCACCCACCAATCGTTTCGGCGGCGGCAACTTCGCCGATCCTCCCTCGACCGAACAACTGATTGCTGCCGGCTGGGGTTACGCGACCATCAGTCCGGCCAGCATTCAGGCGGACAATGGCGCTGGATTGACAAAGGGCATCATCGGCCTCGTCAACAAAGGCCGGCCCCGCAAGCCGGATGACTGGGGTTCGCTGCGCGCGTGGGCCTGGGGCGCCTCTCGCGGTCTGGATTATCTGGAGACCGATCCCGCCGTGGACGCAAAGAAGGTCGGCATCGAGGGTGTTTCGCGTTACGGCAAAGCGGCTCTGGTGGCGATGGCCTTTGAACCGCGTTTCGCCATGGTTTTGGTCGGCTCCTCCGGCGAGGGCGGAGCCAAACTGCACCGCCGAAACTTTGGCGAAGCGGTGGAAAATCTTACCGGGTCCGGCGAATACCACTGGATGGCGGGCAATTTCCTGAAGTACGGCACGGCCGAATCGACGTTCGGGAGCAAAAACGCCGGCGACCTGCCGGTCGATGCTCATCAGTTGATCGCGTTATGCGCGCCGCGGCTCACGTTCATCAGTTACGGCATTCCCGAACGCGGCGATGCCAACTGGCTCGACCAACAGGGCAGTTACATGGCGACCGTCGCCGCCGGGCCGGTCTTCCGTCTTCTGGGCGCGAAGGACATTGGCGAAAAGGAAGATTATCGCACCGCGAAGATGCCACCGGTGAACACCGGTCTGCTCGACGGCGAGCTCGCCTGGCGCCAGCACGACGGCGGGCACGAAGACCGTTCGAACATGAAACACTTCATCGGCTGGGCCAACAAATTCATCAAGCACACGCCGCCGGCAGCGAGCTCAAGGTAGGACCGTTATCCCCCCTGGACATCATTCAAATCCCGCTCAACGCTCCGGAGAACAACCCGCTGCAGCCTGAGAATTGGTTGATTCAGACCAGTCAGGGGGTGTTCCATCTCAAATCTTGGACAACGCCAATCTTCTTACCGGAGGGCGTCATCTGCCAGCATCTGGCTCAGTACCCGGCCATCGGCGCCGGGAAGTTTCTGGCCGAGCAGCGCCGCGATGGTGGGCGCCACGTCGATGTTCTCGATGACGCCCAACCGGGCGCCGGGCTTGATGCCACGGCCCCAGGCAATGAACGCGGCGTTCATCTTCGGCAGCCGGCTCAGAAACCCGTGATGTCCCTGGTTGCCGGCAGCCAACGTCACTTCGGTCACCACCTCATCGCCGCCCGCCTCGTTGTTGAACGCGTAGCCTTCGCCCGCGACCAGGATCAGGTCCGACATCTGGCGGTTCTTCGCCGGGTCGGGCAGACCCAGCGCGGCAAACTGTTCCGGCGCCAGGATCTCCGCCACGCCTTCCTGGGCCCGCATCAGCTCGATGACTTTCGAGCGATCCGACTCCAGCGTTGCCGGGTCGGTGAAATAGACCATCGCGATGCCGCCTTCAGAAATGATCTGGGCGCGGGCGGCAACAATGCCGGGCACGGCCGAAGTGGTTGCCGTGAGCAGGCCGGCCTTTCGGAAGGCCACGTTCGGGTTCACGATCTTCAAGGCCGTTTCGAATCCGTGATCGGCGGTGATGATGAGGGTCGTTTGTTCCCGCAGTCCGGTCGCGTCCAGTGTGCGCAGCACCTCCGCGAGGTGCGCATCGGCCAGCGCGATGGCCGTGTAGGCGGCGGGCGATTTTGGGCCGTATTTGTGTTGCGTCGAATCCGTGATCAGGAGGTGGAACGCCATGAAGTGAGGACGGCGCTTCCGGAGCACGTGGACCGCGGCCGCCGTCCAGATCTGGTCCTTCGCCGGACCACTCTGTCCGCGGAACGACGAGTCATTTGTCCCCTCGAGGATGCGCGCTGCGACCAGTTCCTCGCGTAACCGCGGTGTGGTGTGGGTGATTTGATCCGGCACATCGGGGAAATTGTCGTCGAGCGTCGT
>DATEKZ010000717.1:0-12185 GCA_035277185.1 Verrucomicrobiia bacterium | reverse complement strand
CCTGGTCTTCCAAACCTTCCGTGGCTTTGTCGAGTTTTTGCAGTGAAAGCTTCGCGTTTTTGTAAAAGCTTTCGTCGTTGACGAGTTTGCCAACCGAGCCCTGCCCCTGGTTGATCTTCTGCAGAATCTCTTTGAGGTTCGTCATGGCCGTGGTGGTTTCCTTGTAGAGCGCCTCGTCCTTCGCCAGTTTGCCGAGCGTTCCCTTCCCCTCGCTGATCTCGGTCACGACGTTTCGAGCCTGGCCGAGCGTGCCCTTGATATCATTGGCCGTCTCGTTCAGGTTGGTGACGGCCGCGAGGGCGGAGGTGTAAAGCGTCTCATCGCTGATGAGTCTGCCGATCGTGCCCTTGCCTTCGGCAATCTGGGAGGAAATGCTCTGCATGTTGCCGAGGACGGCGGTGAGACGCGGGCTGTTTTCCTTGAGGAAGTCGGTGAACGGCCCGAGCAGATTCTGAATGCTGTCGCCCGAAAGGCTTTTGGTGAGGTTCTCGACCCCGGACGCGACGTTGTCGAGCTTCGTCATGATGGCATTGAGATCGGGCTGCTCGACGGTGGCGATGAGTTGGTCGTCCTCCAGCCGCAGCGCCTCCGACGAGCCGAAGTCGATGGAGACGAAGTTCTGCCCCAACAGACCCGCGAATTTGATGACGGCTTTGCTATCGGTCTTCACCGCGGCCTTGCGGCTCCGGATTTTCATGGTGACTTCGACTTTGCCGTCCATGAGCGCGATCTTTTCGACACGGCCGATTTCCACGCCGGCCATCTTGACGAGGTCGCCTTCCTTGAGTTCCTGAACGGTGTTGAACTGAGCGCGCACGCGGATGCCGCCCCGGAAGATTTCAAAACCGCCCACGACCTCCATAATGATGAAGGCGACGATCAGTGCGAGGGCGAAGAAGATGCCTAAACGGGTTTCCAGGGTGTTTTTCATGCCGGTTTCCTTTCTCGGGTTCGGGTTTCTCTAAAGTCTGCGTTCAGAAAACTGTGAATCGTCGGATCCGAACTCTTTCGAACCTCATCGGGCGTTCCCACCATCAGAATTTCGCCTTCATTCATGATTGCAAGGCGGTCGGCCACGCCGAAAGCGAGTTCGCGATCGTGCGAGACGACAATGGAAGTGACCTGGATGCGCCGGTTCAGTTCAAAAATCTCTTCTCCGATCACGACCGCCATCAACGGGTCCAGTTCGCTCGTCGGTTCGTCATAGAGAATCAATTGCGGCTCGATCACCAGCGCGCGCGCGATGGCCACACGCTTCTTCATGCCCCCGGAGAGGTCGCTGGGATAACGGTCCTCCTGTCCTTTCAGTCCGACCAGCTCAAGCTTCTCACGGACGACGCGGGAGATTTCATCGGGCGGCTTGAGCCGATGCTCGGAAAGGTACAGACCGACATTCTCGCCGACGGTCAGGGAGTTCAAGAGCGCACCCGACTGAAAGACCATCGCCATCCGGTACTTGTCCATGACCGCCGCCGTTTGAATGGATTCTCCCTCGATGAGGATTTCGCCTTCGTCGGGCGTCTCCAGCCCGATCATGTGTTTGAGGAGGACGGTCTTGCCGCAGCCGCTCGGTCCCATCACGACGAAGATCTCGCCGCGTTCCACTTCAAAGCTCAATCCCTTGAGGACCGGCTCGCGACCGAAACTCTTGCGCAGGCCTTTCACGCTCACACTGACGCCATGTTCCGTTGGGGCCGTCATCAGTCAAAATACATGAGGAAGCGGGTGAGGAAATAGTCAAGGATCAGGATCAAGACGATGGAATTAACGACGGCTTTGGTCACCGACCGACCGATGCCGCGCGGTCCACCGATCGTTTGAAGGCCCTGATGGCAGGAGACGATCCCGATGATCACCGCGAAAACGAAGCTCTTGAACAAGCCGTTGACCACATCGCCGAGATCGACAATTTCGCGCAAGTTGGAAAAGAACGCCTGGAAACTGACGTTGATCTCATCGTTGGATACGGACACCGCCGCGCCGCCCATCCAGCCAACTAACACGGCGAAAACCACGAGCACCGGCAACGCCGAACTGATCGCGACCAGCCGCGGCAGGACCAGGTAATGGATCGGATTGATGTTCATCGTGCGCAGCGCGTCGATCTCCTGGTACACCCGCATTGAGCCGATCTCGGCGGCCATCGCCGAGCCAATCCTTCCCGCAATCAGGATCGACATCATCACGGGCGCGAGTTCCTTGCAGATGGAAATGCCGACGAGGCCGCCGATGGCGCTGGAAAGGCCGCGTTCAGCCAACACGGGTCCTGTTTGCAGAGCGATAACGCCGCCAATGAACAACGAAAGAATGCAGGCCATCAGCAGGCTGGCGTTGCCGATCTCGAAAAGCTGGTCAAACACTTTTTGCCGGTGGCGCCACGTGAGTGACAGCGACCGCAGCGTGCGCCAGAAGAGGACCAACAATTCGCCGATGTTTTGAAACATACTCAGGATTCGCGCTGCGACGGCCTGGTTTTTTTGACTTGTCCGAAGGGGATATAAAGAATCCGCAAGCGTTTGCCTTCAGGATTGGATTGATACTGAAAAAGGCCGAACAAGAGCGAGCATTTTCTGGTCTGCGGCGTGGTATCGAGCCGGTAGAGATTCCATAAAAAGGACTGGCTGCTCGCGCCGTTCTTCGCGTTTTTCTCCGAACGCCAGATCGACCAGACCGGCGAATAATTCCGCTCGATGCTCTTGTTGTTAGGAAGGAACGGTTCAAGCAGCGCAGGGATCTGAAGCCGCTGGTTACCGTCATGGTCGCGTTTCGCGGTGAATAAAGGCCAAAGGTCGGTTCGCTCCAGGGCCGTGCCGGTTTCCTCGTTCTTTTCGATCAGGTCGGAGTAAAGGAAAAAAAGGATGCGGGTTCGCTCGCGGTCCAGCGGCGGCGCATGCGCCCGGTTGTATTTGTAGAGCGGCCAGAGATAGAAATCGCTTTGCAAAATCGGGTTCCTTACATGGCCGAACAACGGCCAGATGCGGTTTCCATACTTGCCTTCGCCGCGGGCGAATACGACCAGTGGCCACGGGGCGCCGACCTCGCGATATTTTCGCGCCCGATCGTCGGTGATTGTGAGGCCGAGTGGCCACGGACACGTCGTTGAATCGCGCTGCGGTGAGCGCAGAAAACTGTAGAGCGGCAACAGCGCCTGGTGCCGTTCGGGGTTCTCGGTTCCGATCCCGGTCGTCTGGTTGAAAAAGATCGGCCACGGGAAAAAGAATTTCTTATGGCCCGCCAGGGCTTGTGTTTCACCCCATTCATTGGTGCTCGTGGTCTCTTCCTTGCGCTCGTTCCCGATAAGCGGCCAGAATTGCCAGCCCTTTAGCCCGTCGCCGCGTCGCAAATGAAAAATGGGGTACAGATAGTTATCGGTAGTGATGCCTTTCTTTCTCGACTGACCGTAAATCGGGAACAGGGCGAAGCGAATCTCGTCCCGAAACAGCCGGTTCTGAAGCCGGCCATAGATCGGAAAAAGCGCGGTGTAATTCTTCCCGGGAACAGACGACCTTTGCTGAAAATAGAATGGAAATAGGGTGAATCGATGGACATTCGTGTCGGTCTGGGTTTTGCCGCCCGAAAAACTCAGGAGCTGAAAGATTTGGAAGCGGTATTCGCTGCCAAACCGGTCAAAGGTGAGAAAAGGATAGGCGAGGTCGAACTCCGAAAAATCGGTCTCCCGATCCAGAGTGTACGAAAAGACCGGCGGGACGGCCCAGAGGTGGACGGAGTCTTTCTTTTCGAAATAGTACAACGGACCAAGCACCTCCCTGCGTTCGCCCGGAGCCAGCGTCAGCTTGAAGTCGTCATACAACGGTCCCGCGCTCACCTCGCTCGCCGCGCCTTTTGCCGGCATCAGGGCGACGGTCAGGACGAGACAAGCTCGCAGG
This sequence comes from Verrucomicrobiia bacterium, assembly GCA_035277185.1. Classification (GTDB taxonomy): domain Bacteria; phylum Verrucomicrobiota; class Verrucomicrobiia; order Limisphaerales; family AV2; genus DATEKZ01. The sequence continues at coordinate 8,298 of DATEKZ010000717.1, read as the reverse complement.
CATTTGGGGAGGCTCAGCATGCGGCCCCTGAATCAGTCGGGCGACAACGTCCGGGTGGAATCCCGGCCTGGTGTGCGACTGCCGCCGGAAAAGCGTGATCTTTCGCAGCCATGAGCGATCTTTTTCACCACAACGTGCCTTTGCGCGGAGTGGAGCGTGCCCGCCTCGCGGGGCACTGTCAATCGAAGGTCGCCACCTGCGGTGATTCGCGCAAGTCTCCCTCCCGTCCCGTCCGTCTGCGTCAGACTTGACACGATTTCAGTCGGTGTCGGACGAGGGCGCTGTCCCGTTCATTGGCTCGAGTGCGGAAAGAGTCGAATCGAAAAGACATTGAGATGCAGTCGCGCTACCTTTGTCCGCCACGATGAAGTCTCCGGCCAAACGAAAACTGCTCAAGATTGCGGGGAGTTGCTTCGTCCTGCTGGCCCTGCTCGCCGCGGCGTTACCGGTCTGGTTCCCATGGCTGCTGCGGCCGGCGCTGAAGCATTACGGCATTCGGTTCGGCACGTATCAGCGGCTCGGTTACACGCGGTTCGTGCTGAAGCAGGTGCGCGGCGATTTTTACGGCGCCCGTTTCGAGAGCGAACAAGTCGAGGCGTTTTTGCCAACCAAATGGCTTTGGTGCCGTTACGTCGCCGGCACGGACAGGAATCGGTTTGTCCGAACCTCCAGTTGGCGGCTGAGAATCGAGCCGCGAACCGACGGCAAGCCGGCGTCGCCGCCAACCGCCGCGCAATCGACCTTCACCGCCGCCGAAACCATCAACGCAATCCTGCCCACGCTGCGAAGCTGGCTGCCGGCTGCGCACCTCGTCGATGGCATCGTCGAAATCCGTTCGAATTCGGTGGCCATTCCCACGCTTGATTGGAACCAGGGCAGACTGGCAGCAACGATCTCAACCGCGAAGCCGCAGGAGTCGTTTGCTCTCACCGCTGATTTCTCCGCCGGGCCCCCGTACACGGTTTTTCTCGATGCGAAGAGGGCTGAGGTGACCCTCAAAAACAGGTTGTCTCGCAAAGGTGATCTATGGGAGATGCAAAGCGAAATCTTCTGGCAAAGCAATCGCGTTGAATTTTCTGCGGGATTTGACCGCACCGGCTGGTGGCCGCGACAGGCGCGGCTGGCCTCGGATTCGGTTCGGGTGCCGGCAGGCCTGGTTCGACTTGAGGGCTACGACGATCTGACCGGCGCGTTCAGGCTGAACTGGGAGGCGGGCCAGTTCAACCTGGACGCTTCTGCCACGGCGACGCCGAAGGCATCCAACGACTCTCCGCTTCCTCCCGTGGAAATCCGGCTTTCCGCCAGTGGCGACCCACAATCGGTCGTGTTGGAAACGCTCAGGGTTTCCTCCCCTGCCGCTCAGGCCGATTTGTCACAGCGGGTCGGGTTGGACCGTTCGGGCCGCATGATCACGGATGCCGCCGCGTTGAAAGTCACACTCGACTTCGCGAAGATCCCGGGTGCGTCGCTCAACGGCAAACTGGATGGAGAAGTCCGGATTCAACCGGCTTCGGCAAATTCTACCCGTGCCGAATTCGAATTGAGCGGCAGCAACCTGGCAGGCTGGGGACTGGTGAGCGAGAAAGCGACGATCACCGGGCATCTCCAGTGGCCGTTGCTCACGGTCGATCGGATTGCAATCGAATGCGCCGATGGGTCAACGTTCAACGGCGAGGGCCAACTCGACCTGAAATCGCGGCAGATGGCGAATGGACGGTGGCAATTGCAGGGTCCGCTCGTCGGCCCGTTTTTGCCGGACGGTTTTCGTTACTCGAGTTTGCAGGCGACCGGGCAAATCAGCGGGTCCGTCGGCGCTCCGGTTCATTCCGGGACGCTTGTGCTGGGCGGCGCCGCGGCACCGCATCTGAAGCCGTGCGAAGCCCGGATCGCGTGGCGTGGAGAACGGTTCAACGTATCAGAGGCAAATGTTCAAGTCACGGCCGGCGATTCAAAGCTCTTGTTCGACGGCGCGGTTCAAATCGGCGAGACACCGGACCGACCCACCCGCATTGAGATGGCGGCGCTAACGCTGACTCGCGGGGATGTTGCCCTGTATCAACTGGAAAACCGTTGCCGATTGGAGTTCGTCCGAAACGCGGCGACAAATACCTCGGCGACGTGGTCAATCCGGGTTGATGCACTGCACTTGTCAGGGCCGGATCGCGAAGTGGCGTTGGGCGGACACATTGAATGGCCGCGCCGCGGCCATCTGGAGGCAAGCTGCCGCGGGTTCCGGTTGAGTGAGTTGAGGGATTTCGTGGACCTCCCTGCCGCAGAGTTCTGGCTGGCGGCGATGAAACTGGAAGCCAACTGGCAGGGCGGCCCGGTCCACCTTTCGCTGTCCGCCGAAGGGGAATGCGGTGGTTTCGAGGCTCGGCCCGTTTCGGCGAAGATGGGGATCCGTGCGGATGCGACCGGCCTGATGTTCGACCCGCTGATTATCTCCGAATCGGGCGGTCCGATCGTCGTTGCACACGGAACGCTGCCGCTGACTCTGGTGCCGGGGCGGCCGGCCGGTTTGCTGGAGATTCAAGAAGAAAAGCCGTTCGACTTCCGTGCCGCCACCGAACCGAACAAGGCATTTTGGGACTTTGTGGGCAATCGACTCGGCATCGGGATCACCGAACCCAGGGCGCAGTTGGATCTGCGCGGAACGTTGTCAAATGTCGAAGGGGACCTGCAACTGCGAGCCGATCTGATTGAGCGACGCGCCGGAACAAACGAATGGATGCTGCCGCGAATGGAGCGTCTCGAAATGGAGGCGCGCCTGGAGACGAAACGCGTGCGTCTGAACGCATTCAAATTTGAAGTCGAAGGCCAGCCGGTCCGCATCAGTGGCGACCTGCCGCTCCAAGGTCATATTCTCGCGGACTTCGTGACGGGAGGCCGGCTGCCTGACTGGAGAGAAGCCACCGGGCGTGTCGAAATCGTCGATGCGCGGATTGAGCCGTTGGCCCGCTTCCTGCCCAAGGTGCTGAGCCCGCAGGGAAACCTCACCGTCAACCTCGCCGTTTTGCCTGGCGGTAAACTGGAGGGTGAACTCCGAATCGGCAACGCCGCGACGCGTCCATTTGCACCGCTTGCGCCGATCCGCGAGATCGAGGCCTCCATTAAATTCTCGGAACGCCGCGCGACGATTGAAACGATGGGCGGTCGGATCGGTGGCCAGGCGGTGAGTCTGACGGGACATTTTCATTTCCCGACGCAGGGCGAGCCGGAATTCGATCTGGCGCTTCACGGCGACAGCCTGCCGCTCGTCTATCGACCCGGTCTGTTGCTGCGCGGTGATGTTGACCTCCGGCTGGTTCAGACGCGGAACCAGCCGACGCTCGTTTCCGGTGAAATCGACTTGCGCGACGGATTGTATCTGCAGGATATCCGATCGCTGATGGTCGGCGAACAAACCCATCCGCGACGCCGGCCGCCTTTTTTCAGTGTGGAAGAAAAGCCATTCGCGGATTGGAAACTCGATCTCAGACTGAAAGGCGATCGATTCCTGCGTATGCGCAGTCCCTATTTCCGCGGTGAAGTCTCCGCCGACTTCCGGATCAAGGGCGATCTGGAAGAGCCGATGGCGTTGGGCGAGGCGCGCATCCATTCCGGGCGCGTGCAATTCCCGTTCGGCACCTTGAGCGTCGATCAGGGCTACGTTACCCTGACCAGCGAGGATCCGTACGAACCCGAGCTGTTCGCCGCCGCGTCTGCGCGCAACTATGGCTATAACATAAAGATGGAAGTGACCGGAACCGCCAGCGTGCCGCGGGTGAACTTCAGTTCCACCCCGCCGCTGACCTCCGAACAGATCCTGCTGATGTTGGCGACCGGCGAGTTGCCCCGGGATGAACTTGCTTTTTCAAACCAGAAGAAGGCCGGCAATCTGGCGCTGTACCTGGGGAAGGATCTGTTCACGCGGCTGTTGGGGAATGAGGACTCCAACGAACGTCTCACGATCCGTTCGGGTGAGCATGTCTCCGAGGCGGGCCAGTCAACCTACTACATCGAATATAAACTGACCGACGACTGGTCGGTCGTCGGCGAGTACGACCGTTTCAATGCGCTGAACGCCGGATTGAAGTGGAGGATTTTTTCGCGATGAATCGCCGCCCGGGAGACTCTTGTGTGCCGCGCAGCGGGGCCACGGCATGGCTTCGCATCAGTTCGCGATTGGTTGCATCGATGGCTTCGAGCCTGTCGGCATCCGGTGCGGCGCGCCTCCTGTGGATGCCGTTGTTGTGGGTCCTGCTGACGCCTGTTCCGGCGGGCGCAGCGCAAACCAATTCAACCCGGGGCGCCAAACTGAAAGTCTCGGGTTTTGGCCCCCTCGGAAATCGCGAACTGAAGAAGACCGTCCGTCTGATGCGGGGCAAGAGCCAGGCGCCTCCGCTTTACGACGCGGATTTCGTGGAGGATGCGGCTTTGATCATCCTCTCCGCGCTCAACCGCAACGGTTACCTCCAACCACGCCTGTCCGCGACGCTCACGCTCGCCGACGGCAGCGTGAAGAAACTGGAGTGGGACAAGAACCTGGAAACTGTCCTGCCGCGTCCGCTCGCGGCGAAGAAGGTGCGCTTCCGTGTGCGGCGCGGCGTGCTTTACCATTACAAACGCATCGACATCGCCGGACTCGGATCTCTCTCGCAAGTCAAAGCAAGATCGCTTTTTGTCGAAGCCGGCTTTCTGGTGCCGCTCAAAGGCACACGCATTTATACGCCTTCGAAGCTCCAGCGTTCGATCGACGATCTCGCCGGGGCGCTCGAGCGTGAAGGATTCGAAAATGCTTCCGTGACGGCCACCCGCTTCGAGCGCAACGATACCAATGGCCAGGTTCGTGTTCAGATCACAGTTCGGGAAGGATTCAAGACACTCGTCCGCTCCGTGAGGATGGAAGTTTACGCGCCGGACGAAACATCGCCGCATGAAATCAGCATGCTGCAACCGCAGAAGCCTTATTCCCGGCTCTGGCTGCAGGACTTCGTTCAAGGACTGCGCGCAAAGCAGTACCGGAAGGGGTTTCCGGACGCCGCGGTGGAGGTTTCAACTATCCAACGTGCCACCAACGATACAAATGTCGAAGTGGCGTTGCTGGCCCAGGTGAAGACCGGACGTCAGATCGATCTGGGCAACGTGCGCTACGAAGGCAATCGGCGAACGAAGCTGTCGGTAATGGAAAGCAGAGTCGATCTGAAACCCGGCGAAGGACTGGATCCCATTAAAGTCGAGCGTGGGCGCAATCGACTCTCCCGACTCGGCGCCTTTGAGTCGGTGGGAATCCGTTACGAGATTCTGGATGATGAGACCCGCGACGTGATTTACGAATTGAAGGAAGGCGCCGCGCTCGATTTCAGCCTGCTGTTCGGCTACGGCAGCTACGAGTTGCTCCGTGGCGGCTTCGAACTCGACCACAAAAACGCTTTTGGCCTGGCGCACCAATCGCGTCTCCGCGCGACTCAGTCCTTCAAATCCACGAGCGCCGACTTTCTCTATACCCTGCCGGCAATGTTCCACGAAGACGTGGATGTCTTTCTGAATGCCTCCGGTCTGCGGCGCGAGGAGCTTTCGTTCGTGCGCGAAGAATATGGCGGCGGCGGCGGAGTTGGGCGCTCCTTCCGACCGATCAGCACGGCTGCCACCCTGCGATACAATTACCAGTTCCTGAATGCCCTCGATAACCAGGCGGCCGTCGCGGCGGTTGAAAGAACACGTGTGGGCGCCATCGTGCTCGATCTCAAGCATGATCGGCGCGACAACCCGCTTCTCCCGCGGAGAGGCTACAATGCGTTCGCCAACGTGGAAGTCGCCTCGGAATCGCTGGGCGGCGACGTGGATTATCAACGGATCGAGCTGGCTGCCTCGTATCACGCGAATCTGGTGGGGGGGCTTTTTCTACACCTTGGACTCCGGCACGGTGTGGCGTTCCACCGCAGCGGGACGAATTCACAACTGCCCTTCGTAAAGCGGTTTTTCCCGGGCGGGGAAAACTCCGTCCGCGGCTACCAACAGGGTGAGGCCTCCCCTCGCGACGCCGATGGAAATCTGTTGGGTGCGGAAAGTTATCTGCTTGGCAACGTGGAACTCGAACAGTTCCTGACCCCTTCACTATCGATGGCGGTCTTTGCGGATGGAGTCGGATTCGCAGAACACCGAATCGACTATCCGGCTCGTGATGCGCTCTACTCGGCGGGCGGAGGCCTTCGGTGGAAGACCCTGATTGGCCCTGTGCGGTTCGAATACGGTCACAATCTCAATCCCCGCCCCGGCGATCCGAAGGGGACCTTCCATTTCTCCGTTGGATTTCCTTTTTGAAGCCAAAGGGGCTGTCAGAGAGACCGGTTTTCCCGGTTTTTACGCACATTCCGGCTCTCGAACGCTATCGTTATCGGAGGCAAAGGATTGCCGTTTGGGGTGCCTGGAGATCGCCAATTAACGTTTGACATTCGTTTTTGCGTCTCTTAGCTTGTGGGCATACTTGAGGTTTTTACCTCGGTTCCTCCCGACCCGGTGGCGATTGTGCATTGTCGTCACTGGGTTTTTTCTTGTTCAGCTTCCAGCCGCGATGGCTTAACAGGTTTAACAGGGCCGGTAGAAAGGTCAGGGCCGCGATCATGCACGTGGCCGTGCCCACCGCCATCACAGCACCCAGGCTTGCGATGCCCTGATGTTTGGCCAGCACCAGGCTGCCGAACCCGGCGATGGTCGTTAACGCCGAGATCAGCACCGCCTTGCCGGTGCTCTTCGCCAGAATGCTCGGTTTGTGCTCCTCGGCAAATCGGTTGAGAATGTGAATCCCGTTTGTGACACCGATGCCGACCACCAGGGGCAACGTCATGATGTTCGCCGGATTGAACGGAATGTCGAACCAACCCATGAAGCCAACCATCCAGATCGTTCCGATTCCCACGGGGAGCAACGCGAGGACAACGCAGGTCAGCGACCGAAAATGAATGAAAACAAGCAACGCGATCGCACCCAGCGCGTAGTAAGCGGCCTCTTCGTAACTCTTCTTGAGCAAGGTTGTGTATTCGTAGAGTTGGACGGGCGTCCCGGTGACGTTGGGGTCAATAGTACGCAACTGGCGCACAAATTCCTCCTGCTTGTCGCGTTGCCACACGTCCTCTTTTGGATAAATCTGAATCAGGTAGAGGTCTCCGTTCCTGCTGACGAACCGATGCCGCAGCGTGGGTGGTAGATCTTCCGCTCGCAGGCGGCCGCCGTCATCCTGTTCCTTGATCGCGCGGAATGTCTGTTGGATGTCCCGGAACAACGCCCTCTGGAAGGCGCCCAGTTTCAGAGAGGCTGCCGCCGGCGCCGCCAGCATCCGCTGTCGCAGCTCGCCGATCGCCTGCCGGGGTGACGAGAGTTGTTCGAGCAGCTCGGTTTCGCCCTCCTTTTCGACTTCGTTGACCGCCAGTCCCAGATAACCCCGCAGAGACCAAAGCGTGCGGCTGAGTTCGTTCAGATCGATCGCTCCAGGGTCGGCCTCTGCAAAATGGATCGGCGCCACTTCCTTCTTGATTTCGCTCACCAACGCCAGCTTCCGTGTCTGGTCTTCGGTGAGGAAGCGAGTCATTGAATCGGTGCTGGCCACCGCCGGCAGATTGGTCACTTTCGTCTCCAGTGCCGCCGCTTCCTCCAGGGACTTCGCGATCATGGCGCAGTAAAGCACCGATTTTTCCGCCGACTTGATCAGCTTTTGCTCGAAGACGACCGCCGGCAGCCCTTTCGTTTGCATGTTGAGCAGGTTGTAATCGAAATGGACGTGGTGGAACCTCGAGAATGCGATAAGGCACAAGACCCCCGTCGTTACGGTCACCATCAGCGGCCGTTCCAGCCAGAGCTTTTCGATGCGCGCCCGTTTTTCAACGGCCTGAGGGTATTTGTGATCGAGAATATTCTGTTTGCCGCGCAGCAGGAGAATCGGCAGCAAAGTCATCATCGGCACCAGGCAAATCAGTAATCCCCCCCCGCTAATGATGCCCATTTCCTGGATTCCTTTGAAATCCGTAAGCCCCATCGCAAAAAACGCTCCGGCCGTGGTAAAACACCCGGTAAAGATGCCCTGGCCCGTGTAAACCATCGCCTTTTCGATCGCCTGCCTTTCGGTCTTTCCTTGCCGCAGTTCTTCCTCATAGCGGGTGATCAAATGCACGCCGAAATCGATGGCGATGCCGATCAGCATCGGCACGAAGGTGATGGTCAGAATGTTCAGATGCCCGATCACCAGCGTCAGATAGCCGAACGACCAGGCGATGCCCATCAACAGCACCAGGTTGGCCAGCAGGGCGTGCCGCACGCCGCCAA
>DATEKZ010000716.1:0-11949 GCA_035277185.1 Verrucomicrobiia bacterium | reverse complement strand
CCGCGGGTTCCATCTGGTGGCTCATGGTGGTTGTATTCACCAGGAATTCGTTGCCAGCCAGTTCCCCGCCTCTGATGAATCTCCCAAACACTCCTTCGCGCGACTGATCCTGCCCGAGGCTCGTCCACACAACCAAATGATCCCTTCCGATGGAGGCGATTCGGGGCGCATACTGTTTCCCTGCCAGGCGGCCATTGAGCCGCACCGGCTCGCCGGCCGCGACACCGGTAAGGCCGAACGTGCGCAGAAAAACATCCCATCCATTCTCCACCTGTTCGAGGTCAAGCTCGCTCCAGGCCGCCACAAACCCATCGCTTCCGTCAGACGCAACGACCGGATTCGCGCAGACGTTGGTTCCTGAATTAAGTCTGAATTCACTGGCGACCGGTTCGCCTGCGGAATTGAAGAGTCGGGCGTAAACATCCACGCTTCTCTCAAACCGCTGCTGCTCAGACGCCCAGGCGACTACGAATCCCCCATTCCCCAGCGCGGCCACCGCTGGCGAGCGCTGGTTGTAAGCCGCGAACTCGTTTGCGCGGAACTCTGAACCCAACTTCGCGCCGCTGGAGGACACACGCTGGCCATAAACACCCTGCATGCTTCCGTCCTGTCCCCAATTCGACCAGATCACGACCGCGGTTCCGTCAGCGAGGCCCACGACGCAAGCATCCGCGTTGTCGCCTGTTGTGTCGCTGCTCACCGCGATCTCCCCTGTAGAGAATGCGCCGTCCTGGCCCAGAAATCGTGCATAGACCCGCTGAGATCCTCTGCGGCCGCCCTGCCATGCCAAAACGGCGCCTCCGGTCGGCACGAGCGCAACATCCGGGTTTTCCTGATCACCCGCGATCTGTTGATTTACCCGAAATGTGCGTTGAAGCACCGGCGAGAAAGAAGAACTCAAGGCCCGCGCGCTAATTCCCAGTCCATCTCCGTCCGTCGCATTATCCTGCCAGACGATGTAGCCACCCGCAGTATTGACCGCGACCTTCGGCCGTACTTGATCGCCCACCATGCCTCGACTGATCCAATACTCGGCTTCTTGCGGCAAATAGGTGGATTGACCCCAGCAACTCCAGGAAACGGCACCGGCAAACCCAAAGAGAACAAGCAGAACCAGCTTTTTGCCAGCGCTCAACAAAGACGACATAAGGTTGAACTTACTTACCAGCATGCACATTGTTTGTCCACGATTTCTTCGCCATTTCAGCTCCGTTTCGCCTCTCTCGCGCGATCAAATTGCGTCACCTTGCCCCACTCGTTTCTCGTAACATCGCCCTGGCTCGCCTCCGCCAAAACAACTCTTCCAGACATCCCAAGACCGCGATCCTCACGTGGCGATCCGCCACCCTTCGCTCACCAGAACGAACCCACCCTGCGGAAGCTCTCTCCTGCCGCCGACCGACGTCCGTTCACATTCGCAAGACATGGCCTCTCCCGTCCGTTAGTTCACCAGCGGCTTCTGCGGAGGAATCGTGTTCGGATCGTATGGGAGGCTGTCGGGCGTGTGAACCGGATTACCGGACGGATCGATGATCGTCGGCGTGACAAAGATCATCAGGTTCTTCTTTCGCGTTGTTGAAGATTCGCTTCGGAACAATCGGCCAACGAACGGGAGATCGCCCAGGATCGGCACTTTATCTTTGAACTTCGTAACGTCTTCGGACAGCAAACCGCCCAAAACCACCGTCTGGCCGTCCCACACATTGCAGCTCGTCACCAACTGGCGGGTCCGGAAGATGGGAAGAGGCAGGGCGGAAGTAATGGCCTGACCGGGTGTGTTGCCGACACCAATAATGATCTGCGGCACGAACTGAGCGGCAGTCTCCGTGTCGTATCCGAGAAATTCAGTGATGGTCGGGATGATGGTCATCTGGATCGAGTAGCCATCCGCGGAGACATAAGGAACAACGTCCAGGACGGGACCGAACGGCACCGAAGCGGTCTGGAAGGTGAGCTGGCCAGTGGCCGCTGCGCCACCTGCCCCGGCGGCACCGCCGACACCCAAACCGCCGCCACCGCCGGCCTGGGTTTGAGTCTGGTTGCCGACAACAATGGTGCGGACATCGACCACCTGAATCTGGGTCTGCCGGCCGCTGAGCGTCGTCACCTTCGGAGCCGATAACAGGTCCGCACCGTCCCGCTGCTCCAGTGCGCGAATCACGACGCGGAATTGCGGATCCGTCAGGATGCCTGTAAAGGTCGCAACAGCGGGCGCCGTGCTGCGCAATCCTCCGGTGAGGAATTGATCGGTCCCGGGGCTCGGGAATTGAGAAGGCACTCCGCCCATCCCCGGAAAAACCCCGCCTGGATTGGCCGGAGTCGGTTGCCCTGTGAAGGAAGGCGCCGTGCCGCCTTGAAGGCCCATGCGCCCGTTGCTCATCAGGGTGTTGCCGAGAAACCAATCGAAACCAAGCTCCTTGCTGTCGTTCTGGCTGACCTCGACAAATTTGGCTTCGATGGTGACCTGCGGCGGTGCGACGTTCAACGTTTCGATTGCCTTCTGTACGATATCCAACTCCTGCGAGGTCGCGCGAACCATGAGCACACCGGTGCGATCATTGAAGAAGATCATGTTGGGCGGAAGCACGTTGATTCCCGCGGCCGTGAAGAAGAGACGAACCATGTCCTGGACGTTCTGAGTGAGGTTTGTCAGGGTCACACCGGGAATACCCACGCCTTGCTGGCCGCCGCCGATGCCGCCTCCACCTCCTCCACCACCGCCGCCGATGCCGCCCTGGCTGGCACCCGCCACAAAAACCCGTGGAATGTCGAACACGCCGCCCTGGCCGCCCTGGCCACCGCCGCCGCCACCGCCACCGCCGCCCTGCCCGCCCTGCCCGCTGCTCGCCACAAGGCTCCCGAGCGGAAACGATCCCACACCCTGCAAGCCTTCCATGAACGTGTTCGGATTCACCCGAAAAAACCGGGTCTCCAGTTGCGCCGCTTCCGGCGGCCTCTGGGAGAAGACCACCGCGTATTCCTCAATCGAGTATTTGATTGGCTTGTCCGCCACCCGCGTGACGGCTTCGAGCACGTCGGACAAGCGTACGTTCTTCAAAGCCGGACCAATGCGGATGATGACACTGCTCATGTCCAGCGGTTCGGGCTGAGGCGCGGGAATCACGGCGCCGGTCGTGGGATCCACGGTCGGCGCGGCGGCAGCCCCCACGACGACGTTCGGATTGAGCATGAAGTTGATTCCTTCCTTTTCCGGATCTCGTTTGGCGGCTTCCTCAGAAATGAATTGGAGAACCTGAGGCAACGGCAGCGCATCGAAGAGAACCTCGTTCAATACGATGCGGTGAAGTTTGGATTGAATCGCCTGCCGGCCCGGCCCGGTGTGGACGAGATTCGTCGTGGCGAACGGGTTTGGGGTCGGCAGCGCGTCCCGCTGAAGCGGTTTCAGCCAGGCGTTTTCGACTTCGACGTGCTTGTTCTTCGTCTCGACCTCGCGCCGCCGGGCGCCCTGGGCGTAGCGCGCCTCTTCAATCAGCGTCAGATAGTAGAAGGCGCCCTGGTTGTTCGGATCCTGCTTGGCAGCGTCCTTCAGTTTCGCCTCGGCCTCTTCGTACTTGCCCATCTCGTACAGAAGTTTTCCGTCCTGAACGAGCGTGCCGGTGGCGATCCGTTGCCGATTGAATTCCGGAATCTGGGCCTGCGCCTCCTTGCTTGGCCTTCTGCCTTCCAGCGCTTTCAAGGCCTTGTCGTTTTCTTTTTTGAATCGCTGCGCCAGTTCGTTCTTGGGGTTGACGGCGAGCACCCGGTTGACATGCAGATCGGCCTCCTCGAAGCGGCCCTTTTGCTGGGCCTGCTTCGCCAGCGCCAGCCGGACGGTGCTCAAACCGTAAACGGTCTGCGCGGTTTCCTGTTCGATCCCCACGCCGATAATTTGAACGTAGCGGTATGCATCCTCGTAAATCTTGGAAGCCGTCGTCAGGTCTCCCTGCATCTCGGCGGTCCGCGCATCGGACAGCGACTTGCGCAAGAGCACCATGGCCTCCTGACGTCGGAGCGCTTCAACCGTGGCGCTGTCCGCAGCGGTCGGCTGCGCCATTGCCACAGGCGTCACGGCAAACACGAAGAACAGGAAAAAGTGGACTGCGTTGGTCATGGTCGTACGCGATTTTGGAGAATAAAAAAACATACGCTTCGGCTCTACATAACCGCTCAAGGCGCGGCTTTGTATGAGATTGTCGTTCGTTTGGTGTTTGATGTGGCGGCCACTGTAACGTTTGTCTCCGTTATGGCAACGATTTTGTTGGTATCCCCGGCGAACGGCAGCGAGTCCCCGACGCGCTTGTTGGCGAAGTTCAGTTTGTCGGGATCATATTTCAAATCGGCCAGGTGACCGGCGACCGTCACGTAAGGTTTTTCTTTCGTCACGGTGATGTTTTCCTTGTTCTCCAGCATCTCCAGCAGAAACTCAGCGGGGCTTTCCTTCGGCTTGAGATCTCTCAGGATGAAAATGTCATTCTTGTTTCCGACGGCGGAAACAGAGCGGATGATGGGGATCCGCCGGGCGGCGCGGCGTTCGGCCTCCCGCGTGATCTTGAAGCGGTACTGCGGGTTTTCCGCGGTGCCGCTCACGCCCTCGAATTCGATCTTCGTATGGAGGGGAGAGATTTCAGTGATCGTCAGCGCACCCGGCCCGAACTCCTTGCCGGTTCGAATGGAAAACAAACTGCCGTCGAGCCTCCGCTGCCAGCGAACCGGGTTGAAGAGGTTGTGCTCGCCCACGAGGGCCAGTGCGGGTGGTTTCTGGATAAGCTGCAGAGCGGCCTCGTTCGTTGAAAGGTCCAGCGGCTTCAGTTCTTTTGGGCGCTGGGTGATGATTTGGTTTTCGATTCCCTCCAGCGCGCGCTTTTCGTTGGAAACCCAGATCGGGAGAAGCGCTGCGGCCACGGCCAATCCCAGCAGCACGACGCTAAGGATCACCTTTTCGTAATTGTTTTTCAGGAACTCCATTAAGGGAACCCGCGTCAGTTGGCCGCCTTCGAACTGGCTGTCGGAGATAGACGAACTGATTCGAGATACATCGTGAACTTCAAGGGTTTCTCATCAAGCACGGTCTCCGGACCGCGGCGTGTTGGCGTTACCGGGACAACCGGCGCGGCCGTGGAGGGGACACCTTCGCCGGGCCTGATGCCGCGATATGGATTGCCGATGCCGTACCGCTGGCGCATCAGGGCGTCGTAGGAAGGCTGCGCCGTCGGGGTCGGCGTCGCGGCCGGCGCGGTGTACGAAAAAGGCTGATACGAGGGCACCGGCTCCGTCGCGGAGACCGTGACGTTTGTTTGCACATCGATGTTTTTGACGATGAAACAGTTTGTGGCCCGGTAAAAGCCATCCAGCACGCCGGCGAGCTCCGCGCTGAATCCCTGAAAGACAATCTCATAGGGAGTGGTGATCGCGCCAGTAACGGCGTTCGTCACCGGCTTCCGGCCGCTCAGAAAATCGATCGAGCCTTCGTCTTCCTTCGCGACCGGAATGCGCCGCAGGCTCACCAGCGAATGAACTCTGGCCCGAAAGAGCACGTCGCAAAGGGCCTTGATCTCCGCCACCTGAGTCGCCAGCGGCATGAGTGTCTCCGGAGCGAACACGACCGACCCCCGCTGAGTCTTGAACGTAAAATCGTATTTGCCGGGGAGGTTGACGCCTGCCTTCTCCGCGTCACGCACCAATTCAAAAATAGTCGTTTCGAGCAATCCCTTGAAGGTTTCCTTGTCCAGATTCGTGAAAGAGACAGCCGGGATGAAATACTGACGGGCCTGGCCGAGAAAGGCGGTCAGCCTTTCCTGCTCCTTTCGGGCCGCCTCGATGTTATCCTGGTTCGGGTGCGGGTCCCGCGTCATCAGCCGCTGAAACTCGGCGGTCTGCTCGTTCAGCTCGGCGGTGACCTGATCGACCGCCGCCTTCCGCGTGTACCAGAACCATCCGGCCACAGCGAGCAGCGCCAGCGCGATCAGTCCTCCGACTACCAGAAACAAATTCTTTTTGATCCAGTTCATGCTAGAGCTTCATCGGCCGCTTGAGTTTCAAGGTGACGCCGAAACTGAACGTGATCTCCTTTGCGTCCACGTTCTCAATCGGTCCGGACAGTTTGCTGTCCTTTGGATCAAACAGAGGGCTGGCCTGAATCTCCTTCTCGACGGCGAAGACCAAATCATCGTTGGCGGTGGGTGAATGCCGTTTCATGTTCAGGCCCCTGCACTTCACGGTGATCACCGAGATCTCGTTCGTCGAAGTCGGAGTCGTGGCAGGCGCCGCGGCCGTGGTGTCCTGAGTCGTCGGGTCCTGTCCTTCGGTGGCCGGGGCTGTCCCTTTGGGTAACAGGCCGTATCGCTCCATCATCAGGCGCTGGTAGTAGGCCTGCGAAGCGGAGGGGGCCTCTGATTCCGCGGGCGCCTCCTGGGAGGGTGCCGCGGTCAGGCCCGGGGTGGTTGACGTAAAGCTCTCGATCCAGACGCCGCTGTCGATTCCCGACGCCGTCTTGCGGGCGGCTTCGGCCTGCATAAAAACACGGCGCAACTCGGAGAGAACATTGGCCCAGAAAAACCGCTGCTCGACCCACTCGGTCAACTGCCCGGTTTCCTGTTTCAACTTGTTCAGCTTGTTTTGCTCGGCCTGGAGTTCGGTCTCCTTCTGCTTGAGCGGTTGAACCTTGGCGGCGATGTTGTCGCGGGACTGGCTTTTGATCTGCGCCATTTTCGCATAGAACCCGCCGTAGGCAAACACCACGGCCACGAGGCTGATCACCGTGGCGATGAAATAGGGTTTCTTCTGATTGAACTGCTGCCGCTTCAAAGAGCTCTTCGGCATCAGGTTCATCTCGACCGGGCATTGGGCCACGTTGCGCAGGCCCAGTCCGACGACCTCGCCAAAAGCATGCGCGACCCCGGCCAGTTCCTCCAGATTGATCCCGCTATCGATCTGAATGTTGCGGAACGGATTGAGATATTCGACCGCGACGTTCAGCTTTTCCGCGAAGAACTGCGCGGTGTAAGGCATGATGGACGCGCCGCCCGCCAGGAAGAGTCGTTGGGGAGCGGAACCGCCCTGCTGGCCACGGTAAAACTGGATCGTCTGGTTGACCTGAATGTGCAGGCGCGTCATCACCTGCCGCGCAATCTTGGAAATCGCCGCCTGTTGCGGATTGTCCGGCTCCTCGTAGGCGCCCCCGAGGCTGACGAAGCCCTGCTCGATCTTCAACCTCTCGGCCTCCGGAAACTTAAGTTTGGATTCCGCCGCGAAATCCTGCGTGATGGAATTGGCGCCAATGTTGATGCCGCGCGAATAGACTTTGCCCTTCTCGAAAAACAGCAGGTTGCTGGTCTTGGCGCCGATGTCCAAAAGCATCGTGCAACCCTCCAGGTCGCCGTAGTTGTAGCGAAAGGCATTGCACAACGCCGCCGGTGACACGTCCACCAGTTGCACGCGCATCCCAGACGCTTCGGCGGTGCGGAAAAGACTCTCGACGATCTCGGCCTTGATGGCCACGAGGAGGACCTCCAGTTCACCGGTGGGCGTCGTTCCCAGAATCTGGTAATCCCAGACCACTTCCTCGAGCGGAAAAGGTACGTTCTGCTGGGCCTCGTACTGAATGATCTGCGTGACCTTGGAGGTGTCCACGGGCGGAAGCTTCACGAATTTGGAGAAGACGTGAAACCCGGGTGCGCAGACGTTGATGTTCCTCGAACCAAAGCTCTTTTCGGTCAGCAACTCCTGAATGGCTTTGAGCGTGACCCGTTCGCGCGCCGCGTCCTGCGAACCCTCGAACCCAAGCGGCCGGATGCCGAACTGCTTCAGCCGAAGAGTACCGTTTTCATTCGGTTCGAACTCCGCGACCTTGAGGCTGCCCGCCCCGAAGTCGAGGCACAGGAATGACTTTGTATTCAGCATTAGTCTCTACAAGAACACTCTCGGCAAACGCCAATCCACTTCAGGCAACCCCAAGGTCCAAAGGAAGTGAAAGTTCGATGCTGGTTACTGAAAATCTGTGGCATGGTCAAATATAAAAATCGGATGACGGCATTTCCTGCGGCCTTCAACCGTCGCCGGACAGAACCTTGTCGCGAAAGTACGCGATCGTCTTCTTCAGGCCCGCTCGAAGCGGAACGCGGGGCTCCCAGCCCAGCAACTCGCGCGCGCGGGTGATGTCCGGACGGCGCTGTTTCGGATCATCCTGGGGCAGCGGCTTGAAAACGATCCGGCTGCGTGAACCGGTCACGCGGATGATTTCGCGGGCGAACTCCTGCACGGTCATCTCGTGCGGATTGCCGATGTTCACCGGAAGGTTGGTTTCGCTCATCATGAGCCGGTAAATGCCTTCGATCAAATCCGCGCAGTAACAAAAGCTCCGCGTCTGCGATCCGTCGCCAAAAACGGTCAACGGCTTGTCCCGCAATGCCTGACTGACAAAGGCCGGCACCACGCGTCCGTCGTTCAATCGCATGCGCGGACCGTAGGTGTTGAAGATGCGGACAATGCGGGTGTCGATGCCGTGTTCGCGTTGATACGCCATCGTCAGAGCCTCCGCAAACCGTTTGGCCTCATCGTAGCACCCGCGCGGCCCGATCGAATTCACATTTCCCCAATAGTCCTCGGTCTGCGGATGAACCAGTGGATCGCCATAGATTTCAGACGTGGAGGCCAGCAGGAAACGCGCGCCTTTGTTCTTCGCCAGGCCGAGCGCTTTGTGCGTGCCAAGGGATCCGACCTTCAACGTCTGGATGGGCAGTTCCGCATAATCAATCGGGCTGGCCGGCGACGCGAAGTGCCAGACAAAATCGACCGGCACATCGAGAAAAATGAACTCCGTCACGTCCTGCTGGATGAATTTGAAATTCGGATGGCCTCCGAGGTGCGCGATGTTTTCGACACTGCCGGTGACAAAGTTATCGATGGCGATCACCTTGTGCCCTCGCTGCAACAACAGATCGACCAGATGAGAGCCGAGGAATCCCGCGCCACCGGTCACCACCGAAGTGAGCTGGCTGCTTCGCCTCCTGGGGCCAGCTCCACTCTTTGTGTTTGTTCTTGTTGCAGTCGCCATACCTATTGAATAAAACAACCCAGTTGACGGTTAGTCACGGAATTCCGCCCTCGCTTTGCGCCCGAAGACCTTATTTTGCCCCCGTTCCCAACAAAACCACCGGGATTGTCCTGAGCAGGATTTTGAAGTCGAGCCAAATTGTCCAGTTGTCGATGTACTCCAGATCGAGCCGCACCCAATCGCGGAAATCCTTCACGTTGTTGCGGCCGCTGACCTGCCACAAACAGGTGATTCCCGGCTTGACGCTTAGCCGGCGGCGATGCGCGAGGTCGTCGAACCGTTTCACCTCATCGACCGGCAGCGGCCGCGGGCCCACCAGACTCATCTCGCCACGCAGGACGTTGAGCAGTTGGGGGAATTCGTCGATGCTGAATTTGCGGAGGAACCGGCCAATCGGCGTAATGCGGGGATCATTGGTGACCTTGAAAACCGGCCCCGACATTTCGTTGAGCATGGCGATTTCGTGTTTGCGCTGCTCCGCGTTCGTCACCATGGAACGGAATTTCAACATCGTGAACGGCCGGCCATTCAGACCGCTGCGCTGCTGGCGGAAAAAAACCGGCCCGGGCGAGGTGAATCTGATCATCAGCGCGGCCCCCACGATGAAAGGCGAGAAAAAAAGGAGCAGCGCCGCAGCGCCGACGATGTCCACCACCTGTTTGGATAAGGCCTGCCATGACGCTTCCGGCGTCGAACGGAACACCAGCATCGGCCGGCCTTGAAACTCATCCATCGTTGTTTGGGAGATCTCCGTCTTGAAAAAGTCGGCGAGCAACCAGACCTCCACCCCCTCCAATTCGCACGCTTGAATGACCTTTTCGACCTGGCCGAAATAAATGTGCTTGGCGCTTAGAATCACTCCATTGACAGAATGTTCGTGGATCAGGAGCAACAGACCCTCGATCGTCATATTGGACAAGTCCGCCTCCGCAATGATCTCCAAGGCTTCGCGCCGCGACTCCGTCAGTTTCTTTCGCAGCGGCCGGGTGTCCTCCTCGGTTCCGACGAGCAACAGGCGCCTCTTGAACTGTTCCTGCCCGATGTTGCTTTCCACCCAGCGCCGCACCAGTTCTTCCTTCAGCATGACCAGGAAGAGACTGATCGCGCCGAAAAGAATGATCACGGCGCGGGCGGGCTGTTCCCGCGCCAGGAACGAGGCCAGGATGACAATGATCGTCGCCCAGGTTGAAGCCCAAAAAAGCTGCCAAATCGTCTGCCGGCGTGAGGCAACAAGTGGACGATTGTAAAAACCCTGGAGTTCGAGCAGCAACGGAGTGACCGGGACGATGACCACAAGGAACCAGGCGTAATCCTCAAACGGCGGGATTTCGGGTCGCTCCCAAAAGAACAAAAAGTTCCAGTTGGACCGAACCAGGTGCGCCAGCCAGAAGCCCAACGTGAACAAGCCCACGTCCACCAACTTCTGGACTCGCGTACGTAGATGTTGCTGGCGTCGCAGCATGAGTAACGGACAGTAGAACGGAAAAAGTCGCCGTGGTAAACCCTAAAATCGAACTTGCATCAACCCGCCCCATGGCCCCCGGGTCATCGGGCGGCCGGCGCTCCCGAACTTGACACGCCTTTCGTTGCCGGCTCACCGGTCGCGAGTTGAAATTCCGGCACTGCCGTCGCGATGAGTTGCCTTATCCGCTGATAGGCCGCCTCCTCCTGCCCTTCCGGACACACCGAAAAACAACTCACATAAGCCCAGCGCTGCAATTTGCCGGATCGGATCAACTCCAGCCCCATCGACATCATCCGATCCAGGTGATCGGCCGTAAGCTCTCTTTCTTCCACAAACCAATAAACGTAAACCGCTCTGGCCGCGATCTTCTGTCCGCCCGGCAACTCTCTCAGACTCGAAGCCGTCAATTTCATGACGGGCAGCTCGTAGGTATGCGGACGCTCTACCGGGATGGTGGTTCTTTCGGATCGATCAATTCGCCAGCCCTGACCGGTAAGGCAAATCTGCGGCTTATGGATGCTCGTCCGGTCCGTCCCCATCATGACCACGTTGATCGTCGCCCGGAACCCGTCGGACGCCTGATAGGTCCTCCTCCCATAGGTCGTGTCTCGCGGAAGCATGTCCAGTTCCTGTCGGGTGACCGGTTCTGCCTTGGACGAATAATCCAACACCCGTTCCGGTAAAAAAACGCTGTTGGTGGCGATGACGTTCCCGTCGGTATCAAGGACCGCCTCCTGCGCGATCTTCAATCCGGGAAGGCCCAGCTTCTGATTCCCTTTCCAGTAACCCAGCAACCCCGAGGTGCCACCCGTTAATGCCAGCACCACGGCCAGGATTGTCCCGGAACGCTTGTTCATGCCGGCTGTCCCTCCAGACGTGGCGCCCCCCGATCTTCCCGCAACCAGTAACCCAGCGCCATGACGCATACGATGGCCACGGCGAAAGTTACAAACCCGGCCCCGTCATGAAACTTGAGGCCAGCCTTCTCGCCAAATGCCTCCGCGGTGACGATCACTCCCGCAATCCGCGCAACGTTTCCGATCACGGCCAATGGCACCGCGATCAACACCATCAGGCCCCGTTTCCACGCCGACTTGAACGTCAGGAACCCGTAAATGGTCGTCAACGCCGTCAGCGCCGTGAGGCTCCGAATTCCGCTGCACGCCGGCGCCACATCGAAATTAAATCCGCCGGCCCCCATGATTTGAGTTCCGTTCCGGATGACTTCGATACCCAGGGCATGACCGATGCCGACCGAAATATGCGTCACCAGCATCCGCAACGGGAACGTGATCCTCTCCGCCTCCGATCCCAAAGGCACGCAAAAGGCGAAAAGAAAGTACGGAAAAAATGTCGCGGCCAGCCAGCGCCGGCCCCACACCAATCCCGTCAATCCGTACAGACCCAAAAAAAAGCCGACCATCGACACTCG
>DATEKZ010000715.1:0-2502 GCA_035277185.1 Verrucomicrobiia bacterium | reverse complement strand
GCAGGCGCAAATCCAGGCACTGATCCAACGCCGCGCCGAAGTGCTGGTTCACAGCTCGCTGCCTGACGAGGTCATCCGCGCATGCCACCTGGAGCCCTGCCCTGACATTGGCTCAGCCGTGAAAGAACGACTCGACAAGCTCGGACAAAACGCACGCGTGGCTGTTTTACCACAAGGTCCCCTGACAATTCCGTACCTCGCTTGAGCGACGCCGTGCGTTTCGCTGCGTGGGCGTCAATCGCCCTTCCGGCTGGTCCACATGCCAAGAGTGGATTTTTTGACGAACTCTGCGTGGCCATCACAAAAGCTGGTGTTGAAACCGCGATTGTGGCGTTTGCCGACGTGCCCCATCGTCGGATTCCTGGTGTCCGGATTCTGGCCCAGGTAGGCAGGTCCGAAGCCGGCGTTGTACCACGCGTCCGTTTGTTCCAGGCACCAGATTTCGAAAACGGGCACGCTGGCGTCGTAGCGGGCATCGCAGATGGCGATGGTGCCCGGCGGGTCCTGTATCTCAGCCAGCTTGCGGCTGGGATTGTCCCAGTTGTTGACGAACGGTCCGTGCGCGTCCGAGTCTCTATCCCATTCCTTTTTCCCTCTCACGTAAAAGGCGCCAATCTGCGGGTTGCAGACGTAATCATTCGTGAGTACTCTCGGCGTTTGCGGCGGACGCTTGTAGTCCATGGTGTTGTGCGGCAAGGCGCTGGCACAACTATAGACCTTCTCGGTCAGCATGTATTGCCGGCAATAATCCTGCCACCAGTACAGATACTGCTGTCCCGGCCAGGTGTAGGCATATCCGTACGGCAGGTAGTCCTGGTGATCGTGGGCGTACATCATCGTTCCCAGGCCAATCTGCCTCATGTTGGAGAGGCAAGACGTCTGCTTCGCCTTCGCCTTCGCCCGGGCCAGGGCCGGCAGAAGCAGCCCCGCGAGGATGGCAATAATCGCAATCACCACAAGGAGCTCGATGAGCGTGAAGCCGTTTATGAACCGGGATTTCCTCTTTGACGCTGCGCGGCTCTCTTCAGTGTTCATGCGGGAAACCTCTGCCTCACCGATTTTGTCGTCAAGACAATAGAACCCTACCCTCGGCGCCAGGGCGCAACTCGATACCACCGGAAGTCGAACCTGCCTCGGAGTGCGCCCGTCTTCGGGCGCAGCAACGTTCGTCCGCCCAGTGCGTGAGAACTCGCGGCAGCCTCACTTTCCTCGACACTTTCTGCGCCCGAGGACGGGCGCACTCCGGTGGTGGTGTCAAGTTGCACCCGCGGCTCCATCAAGGCTCACGTCTGGGTGCCTCCCTTCCTCAGTATCGCGTGCGATAGAATCTGCGAGGCGCCGTTCGCTCGACCAGGTAAGGACTGAAAGCGTCAGCGACGTCGGTCCACGATCCCGTGACCTCCACGGCCTCCTGCAGAATCCCACGCGCCCAGGTCAGCTCGGTTTGCGACCCAATGGATCGCGCTTCGAGAGTCGGGGCCGCCGGGTTTGCCAGCGACTTGATTTGATAGATGATCCCCGCACCGGCACCGTTGCCGGTGTTCCCGGTCGAGACAAGGTCCGCAACGAACAATGAATCCCGCGTCGTCAACAAACCGTCGAGATGTCCAATGCCCGGTTGCCGTCCCTGGATGAAGTGGAAATATGCGCCCGTGGCCGGATTGGCGTAAACCACGGGGTTTTCTTCATTGTTAGTGCCCCCGGCATTGAACTTGCCGTGAAATCCAAGAAAAACACCGGTGTTCAGTCCGTCCGGAAAGCCCGGCGGCGCAAAGACGATGTCATTGGCGCCCTCGCTTTCGCGCCCCGTAGCGGGATCGGGAATCGGCTGGAACGCGATCAGTGGCTGAATGCCGGCGCCGCCGATCACCGCGCCTGTGCGATAGGCTGTGTAGTTGCTTGGGAACCCGAAATACTCCGTCAACCCGCCGAGGTTGGTTCTGGCGATGAAATTCAATTCGTCTGCGCTTAACGGTTCATTGGCATTCACCAGACCGTCAATGCCGTTGTCCTGGAAATAGAGGTCGCCGGTCACGGGGTGAAAGGCGAAGCCTGCGGGATTGCGCAAGCCCGACGCGAGCTGCGTCAGATTCGTCGCCGTCACGTTGGTGCCGTGATCGATGACGGTGAGCATGAACGCCGAGTCACCCGGCAGCGTTCCAGTCGCGCCGGGGATGTTGTCGTTGGTGAGCGTGGCCGTACGGGTCGTCACCGCAAAATTGCTGTCCGAACCGAGCTGGAACAGAAGGTCATGACTGTTGGTCTGCCCGGGAGTTTTGCGGAGCCCGAGCGCGGAGTTTGGATGATACCATGAACCGGGATAGTCGATAGTGATACGGCCGACGAGCGTGAGCGGATCGGCAGGCGAAGCGCCGCTTCGAAGAACTGTCATCGGCTCGGTCTGGCTGGTCGCGAAGATCAGGTTGCCGGCAACACGAACTGCGGTCTGGCTTCCAGGCAGATCGGAGTAGAGCACCGTTCCCGGGCCATCGGCAATCCCGT
>DATEKZ010000714.1:0-2531 GCA_035277185.1 Verrucomicrobiia bacterium | reverse complement strand
CGATGTGTCCCTGACCATCTCTCCGATCAAAGATTCAACGGGGCGCGTGGTTGGCGCCTCCAAAATCGCGCGCGACATTACGGAACGCAGACGCACCGAAGAAGCCCTCCGTCAAAGCGAGGCGCGAAAGGGGGCCATCCTGGAGACGGCGCTCGACGCCATTCTGTCGATTGATCGCGAAGGCAGGGTCCACGAGTGGAATCCGGCCGCGGAGAAAATCTTTGGTTACCGCAGAGCGGACGCGCTCGGTCGGAGGCTGGATGAATTGATCATTCCCCTCTCGCAGCGTGAAACCTATCATGACGGCGTGGCGGAATACCTGATGACCGGCGCGGGCAGCCTGTTGGGCTGTCCCATCGAACTGACGGTAATGCGGGCCGCCGGGTCGGAATTTCGCGCCGAACTGGGCATCACTCGAAATTCGTCCGATGCCACCCCGATGTACACCTGTTTCATCCGGGACATCACCGAGCGCAAACGCGCCGAAGAAGAGATCCGCCAGCTCAACACGGACCTCGAGCAACGCGTGATCGAGCGCACCGCCCAATTGGAAACGATCAACCAGGAACTGGAGTCCTTCACCTACTCGGTGTCCCATGATTTGCGGGCGCCGTTGCGGGCGATGCAGGGACTGGCCACCGCGCTGGAGGAAGACTACCGCGAATGCCTGGATGACGCGGGCCGGGGCTACGCGCGCCGCATCGTCGCGGCGGCGGGGAGAATGGAGGCTTTGATTCAGGACCTGCTCGCCTACAGCCGCCTCAGCAGAACCGATCTGGAATTCAAGCCCGTTGAGCTTGATTCGGTGGTGAGCGATGTCCGCGTCCAGCTCGAGGCGGACCTGAAAGAGCGAAACGCCCTTCTCTCGGTGCGAACCCCGTTGCCGATCGTAAAGGGGCATCGCCCAACCCTGGTCCAGATCGTGGGCAACCTGGTCTCCAACGGCGTCAAATTCGTCGCGCCCGGTGTTACGCCACAGGTGACTTTATGGGTCGAAGACCGTGGACCTTCGGTTCGCTTGTGGGTGGAAGACAATGGCATCGGTATCGCTCCCGAGTATCATGAGCGGATTTTCCATATTTTCGACCGGCTGCACGGGATTGAGACCTACCCGGGCACCGGTATAGGCCTGGCCATCGTTCAAAAAGGAGTCGAACGACTGGGCGGCAGCGTGGGGGTGGAATCGGCCGAGGGTCGCGGCAGCAGATTCTGGGTCGAGCTCAAGAAGGGAACATTATGAGTAACAGGGACCGCGGCATTCTGATCATTGACGACGATCCCAACGATACCCTGCTCTTGCAGCGCGCGTTTCAAAGGACGCGGTTGGCCTGCCCGTTACATTTTGCAAGGGACGGCGAAGAGGCCGTCGCCTACCTGAGCGGGCAGGGCGAGTACTCGGATCGTGACCAGTATCCGCTTCCGGCCCTGGTGCTGCTGGACCTTAAAATGCCGCGAAAATCGGGATTGGAAGTGCTGGAATGGATTCGGCAACAGCCGGCGCTGAAGCGGTTGATCGTGGTGATGCTCACCTCCTCCAATCAGAGCGGTGACGTGAATCGCGCCTACGAATTAGGGGCGAACTCCTACCTGGTGAAACCCGCCGGCTTTGATACCCTGATGGAGCTGGTAAAGGGTCTGGATCGCTACTGGTTTATTCTGAATGAAGCGCCGGAGATCGGCAACGAACGGGTGTTCCTCCACAATTAACGCCGGCGACCGATGACATGAAGCCGTCACTTGAAATTCTGTTGATTGACGACAATCCCGACGACCGCGCGCTGGCGCTGCACGAGTTGCGGCGGGAATTCCCCGACGTGCAGGTTCACGAGGTTGGGGACGGGAAGGCGCTTACGCTGGCGATGGAGTCGGGTGATTGTGATCTCGTCATCACCGACTACCAGTTGCGGTGGACGGACGGTTTGTCGGTGCTGCGGGCGATCAAGACCCACTGGCCGGATTGCCCGATTATCATGTTTACCGGCACCGGCAGCGAAGAGATTGCTGTGGAGGCGATGAAAGCCGGGCTCGATGATTACGTTCTCAAGGCATCCAAACATTACGTCCGCCTGGCGGGCGCGGCGCGACGGGCGCTGGAGCGGGCGGCTCAACGGCGCGCACTGCGCGAGAGCGAGGCCAATTATCAAATGCTCTTCGCCGACGTGCCGATCGGTCTGTACAAGACCACTCCTGCGGGACGGATCATCGATGCCAACCCGGCGATGATCCAGATGCTCGGTTATCCGGATCGTGAAGCGCTGCTTAAAGCGAGCGCGGCGGACCTTTACGCGAATCCGGCCGAGCGACGCCGCTGGCAGCAGCTGATGGAACGCGATGGAGTCGTCCGTCACTTCGAGACCCAGATGCGGCGGAGCGACGAGACAGTGATCTGGGTGGAGGACAACAGTCACGCCGTGCGCAACGCCGAAGGGATGGTTCTCTACTATGAAGGCAGCCTGGAGGACATCACCGCCCGATTGAATCTGGAGACGAAACTCCTTCAGGCCCAGAAAATGGAATCGATCGGCCATCTG
>DATEKZ010000713.1:0-6753 GCA_035277185.1 Verrucomicrobiia bacterium | reverse complement strand
AAACACCTGCTGCGAAAGATGATTCAGACCTGCTCCGCCGTGGTCGGGCGCGTGTACGAGTACGAAGGCGAAGTGGATGCCTTGATGGACGAGGTCGAGCGCGACGTGCTGCGGATCAGCGAGGAACGGGTCGAAGTCAGCACGCTGACCATCAAGGAACTGGTCAAAAAAGCCATTGGCAGAATCGAGGAATTCCATCAGCGGCAGGGGATGCTGACGGGGCTGGCCACTGGGTTTCCCGATCTGGACAAGATGACCAGCGGATTGCATCCGGGCGAAATGATCGTCATCGCCGCGCGGCCGAGCATGGGCAAGACCTCCCTGGCGATGAACATCGCCGAGCACGTGGCGCTGGAGGAGCGGCTGCCCGTCGGTGTGTTCAGTCTGGAAATGACGGCGGAATCACTGGTGCTTCGCATGTTATGCTCGCGGTCGCGCGTCAACCTGCGGAGCATCCGCGACGGCTTTTTGGCCGAGCGGGACTTCCCCAAACTCACCGGGTCGGCGGGCAAACTGGCGGGCGCGCCGTTGTTTATCGACGACACACCGGGGTTGTCGATCCTGCAACTGCGGGCGAAGGCGCGGCGCATGGCGCAGCAGTATGGCGCGAAGCTCTTTGTCATTGACTACCTCCAACTGCTCCATTCTACTTCGCGGCGAGCAGAAAACCGGCAGCAGGAAATCGCTGACATTTCCAACGGCATCAAGGCGTTGGCCAAGGAACTGGAAGTTCCGGTTATCGTCCTGAGCCAGCTCAATCGCGAACTCGAGAAAGAAAAGAACCGCAAGCCGCGGCTTTCCGATCTGCGCGAATCCGGCGCGATTGAACAGGATGCCGACCTCGTCGCTCTACTCTACAAGCCGAACAGCGGAGATGATGAGGAAGGACCGTCGGGACCGGACCAGGAAGCGATGCCGGTAAACCTGTTGATCGCCAAACAGCGCAACGGTCCGACGGGGGACGTTGCGCTGACGTTCCTGAAGGCCTACACACGATTTGAGAGCGCGGCCAAAGTCAGTCCCGAAGACGTGCCGGGTGATGGTTAACTGAATGAAATTTTTGCTACGCCGATGGCGGCTGCTCCTGCTGCTGGCGCTTTTTAGCTGGTTGCCTCCGCTGTCGGCGCAGAACCTGCCCAGGGTCCAGAGAATCGAAATCCAGCATATCGGCCCCCCGGCGGTCAGCGACGATCTCATCAAGGCCAACATCCGCGTCAAGGTGGGGGACCCCTACAGTGTCGCCGCCACGAACGACGACATCAATACCCTCAAATCCACAGGATACTTTTACAATGTGCAGATCCTGATCGACCGGACGGACGGAGGGATCAAGCTGATTTACAAGCTCCAGGGCCGGCCGATCCTCACCGACATTCGCTTTGAAGGGAACCGGAAGTACCGCAACACAAAGCTGCTCAAGAAAGTCACCTCAAAAACCGGCGAGCCGCTCGACGACTACAAGCTGTTCAAGGACGCGCAGGAAATGCGGAAGCTGTACGAGAAGGCCGGTTACCAGAAGACGACCGTCGAGCCGAAAGTCAGCATCAATGAGAGCCTGGGGCGCGGCACGGTGACGTTCGAGATCAAGGAGGCGCCCAAAGTCCGGATCGTGGACGTGGAATTCGTCGGCGCCAAGGCGTTCAGCCAGAAAAAACTCCGCAAGACCATCAAGACGCGCCGTTCGTGGATGTTTTCGTGGCTTACGGGCAGCGGCAAGTTGAAGGAAGAACAGTTCGACGAGGACAAGGAGAAGCTGAAGGAATTCTATCGCAACGAAGGCTACATCGATTTTGACATTAAAGAGGTCAAGTTCGATCAGCTCACCCCGACGCGCATGGTGATTCGGTTCATGGTGTTCGAGGGCAACAAGTACAAGGTCGGCTCCGTGGAATTCAAAGGAAACGAGAAGTTCACCGCCGATCAGATCCGGCGCGGACTTTCGGTTCTGGGCCGGCCGGTGCGGATGCGTATGACCGAGGGCGAGGTGTTCACACCCAAAGGACTGGAGAAGGACCTCGAAGCCATCCAGGACTTCTACGGCGCGCAAGGATACATCGGGCGAGGCGATTCCGACCGGGTCCGCGTGTCCGCGATCAAAAACGCGAACGTCGAACGCGGAACCATGGACCTGGTGTACCGGATCGACGAGGGCGAGAAATCCACAATCGAGAAAGTCGAGATACGCGGGAACACGAAGACCAGGGACAAAGTCATCCGGCGCGAACTGGCCGTCTCGCCGGGTGAGACCTTCGACATGGTGCGCGTGAAATTGAGCAGGGAGCGTCTCGAAGGTCTGCAGTATTTCACGAAGGTGAACACCGAGATCGAGCCGACCGAGGACGTGCCGAACTCCAAAAACCTGATCGTTGCCGTGGAGGAAGGCCAGTCGGGAAACTTTTATGTCGGCGCCGGTTTCAGTTCCATCGATCAGTTGTTCGGTTACGTCGGGATGACCCAGGGAAACTTTGACCTTTTCAACCCGCCTTTCTTCACAGGAGGGGGCCAGAAGCTCCGGTTGCAGGCGACCATTGGCACGCGGCAACAGAATTACGAAGTCAAGTTCGTCGAGCCCTGGTTCCTCAATCGCAAGCTCGTGCTGGAAGTGGATCTATTTCATCGCGACATCCGTTATTACAGCGACCTGTATGACCAGACCGAAACGGGGGCGAGGCTCGGGTTGACGCGGGCATTGTTTGTGGACTCTCTGCGCGCGGGCGTCAGCTACACCATTGAAAACATCGGCATCGACTTCGACCCGTCGCTGACCAGCACCAACGTCGTGGTCACGGAAGGGCCGGGCCGGGGGCTGCAACAGACCATCATCCCGCCGCAAATCTCGCAGGCGCTGCGGGAGGAAGAGGGCGACCGGCTCGTGTCCAAAGTCGGCGCGTCGCTCACCTTTGACACGCGCGGCGGCGGCCTGCTGCCCAATCGCGGCCAGCGCACTCAACTGAGCGCCGAACTCGCCGGTGGCCCGTTTGGCGGCGACAGCGATTTCTACAAGCTGGAGCTGGAATCGAACTGGTATTTTCGCGGGCCCTTCGAGGGGCATGTGCTCGAACTCGGCGGGCACATCGGCGTGGTGGAGGAGTATGGCGACTCGACCCGGGTGCCGCTCTTCGATCGGTTCTTCGTCGGCGGCGCCAACACCGTGCGCGGCTACAAATACCGCCGTGTGGGACCCAAGGACGAGTTCGGCGAACCGATCGGGGGCAACACATACTGGATGGGGTTCGCCGAATACAGCATCCCGATCATTGAACGATTACGCTTTGCGGTGTTCTATGACATCGGTATGGTTTATCCCGATGCGTACAGCTTCGACCCGAAAGGGTTCAACACCGGAACGTACAACGATAACTGGGGCCTGGGGTTGCGGATCAACATTCCGCAAATGGGACCGTTGCGGCTCGATTACGGTGTGCCGATCACGCACGGAGACAACAGCGGCAGTGGCCGGTTCCAGTTCAGCGTCGGCTATTCGCGTCCCTTCTAAACCCGCATTGACATGAAAATCCACATTCCCAAGGCGCGCTTCCTGAGCGCGGCTGTGATGACGCTCGCCGCCGCGTTGGTGACGGCCGCTTCCGCACAGGCGCAGACTAAAATCGCAATCATCGACCTGAAAAAGGTCTTTGAGAACTATTGGAAGAGAAACGTGGCGGACGCCCAGCTCAAGGAACGCGCCGCCGACTTTGAAAAGGTGCGCAAGGGATTCGTCGACGAATTCCAAAAAGCGGATGAGGAATACAAGAAGCTGATGGAAGGCGCCAGCGACCAGGCCGTCTCCACCGACGAGCGGGACAAGCGGAAAACCGCCGCGGAGAAAAAGCTCCGGGAGATCAACGAGATCAAGCAGACCCTCCAACTCCACGATCAGAACAGCCGGGAAACCCTCGGCACGCAGACGCGGCGGATGCGCGACAAAATCCTCGGCGAGATACGGGAAGTGATCGACAGTAAGGCGAAGTCCGGCGGCTATTCACTGGTCGTGGATACCGCCGCCGAAACCCCCAACCTGACGCCCATCGTTCTTTATGACAACGGCCAGAACGACCTTACCGACGACGTGCTCGCGCAGCTCAACGCGGGCGCCCCTGCGGGGGCCATTAAGCCGCCCGGAGACTCCGGAGAAAAGCCGGCAGAGAAGAAAGGGGAGAAAACCCGGGACGAGAAGTAAGGGAGTTTCTGTCTTTCGCCGAGACTTCGTCCGCACCACGGGGACAGGGAGACGTTTTCGAGCGGTTCGGATAGCCTTAAGCTCTGGTTATTCGTCCCAGCATGGCCCAAGGGAGTTCCCTCCATGAACCGCAGAAGAACGTCGAACACCGAACATTGAACACCGAACGCCCAATGCGTCGAGACCATTCGATTTTGGGCGTTCGATGTTTCCAATGGGGTTGTGCCGAGAATCCCCACGCCGTCCCTCTTCCCCAATGGGGGAGACGGTGTTCCCGCAGGCGCGGGATCGGGTGAGGGGACACAACGCACCGTAATGCATGGGGGTGTTGAATCAGGGCACGACTTTACCGTGCCTTCATCTTGACGCGAGCGGCGGCGAGATTCTTAATCGGGTCATGACACCGAAACCTTTCCAGATCTCGCGGCGCTCTTTCCTCAAGACCTGCTCCGCGACGGCGGTTGCCACGGGCGTGCCGTTGTGGTTCATCGAACGCGAACTGGCCGTTGCCGCGCCTGCGCCACGACCGCTCGGGCCGAACGACCGGCCCGGTATCGCCCTCATCGGTTGCGGGGGCATGGGCCGTGGCGACGCGCAAAATGCCAGCCGGTTTGGCGACCTCGTCGCGGTGTGCGACGTGGATGAGGGCCACGCGGAAGCCGCGGCCAAACAGTTTACCAGGGACAATAAGGTTCCGGCCAGATTCAACGACTTTCGCAAGGTGATGGAGCGCGACGATGTGCACGTCATTGTTCAGGCGACGCCGGACCATTGGCACACGCTGGTCAACCTGGCCGCGGCGCGCGCGCGAAAGGACGCTTACGGTGAGAAGCCGATGACGCTGACGATCGACGAAGGCAAGCGGCTGGTGAAGGCGGTGCGCGAAAACAAGACGGTGTTCCAGACCGGCAGTCAACAGCGCAGCGATTTGAAATTCCGACTGGCCTGCGAGCTGGTCCGCAACGGTCGCATCGGAAAGCTGAAACAGGTGACCGCGTTCATTCCCGCCGGGCTTCGGGCGGGGCCCTTCCAGACGTCGCCCGCGCCGGCCGGGTTGAACTGGGACTTCTGGCTCGGTCAGGCGCCGAAGGTGGACTATGTCAAAGAGCGGTGCCACACGAATTTCCGGTTCTGGTTCGACTACTCGGGCGGCACGCTGACGGACTGGGGCGCTCACCACAATGATATCGCGCGCTGGGGCATCGGGCTCGAAGCCCCGGTGGAAATCGAGGGCAAGGTGCTGGCCGAACCGATTCCCGGCGGCTATACCGCGTTCAGCGAATACGAGGTGACCATGACTTATTCCAATGGCGCGAGGCACGTGGCCAAAACCACGAAGGACGACAGCATCTTCGGTGGCGTGGTGAACAAAAGCGGCCAGCGCAACGGCGTGAAATTCGAGGGGACTGACGGCTGGATCTGGGTCAATCGCGGAACCATCGAGGCGAACAATGAGGCCATCATCGAGACGAAACTGCCGGACACGGCAACGCGCCTGGAAGTGAGCGGCGATCACATGCGCAACTTCTTCGACTGTGTGCGGTCACGCGAAAACCCGATCTGCCACGCGGAGGTCGGCCATCGCTCGGTGTCCATCTGCCATCTCGGCGTCATCGCCCTGCGCCTCGGCCGCAAATTGCAATGGGATCCGGAAAAGGAGCTGTTTGTCGGCGACGGGGCGAGGGAAGGAAACGCGATGGTCGCCCGCGAGATGCGGAAACCGTACGATTACAGCTTTGTCGGCTGACCGCGTTCAATTCTATGAATTATCCAAAAAGAGTCCTTGAGAAAACATTCCTGATTCTGCTCTGCCTTGCCGGCGTCTGCTTCACGCATCCGGTCGCCCATGCTGCCGGAACCGAAGAAAGCCTGCCCGCGCCATCGCAGGTGTTCACGCCTCGTACCGCACTGGCCGTTTATGCCGACCTGCAGGGCGCCGGCCAAAGCGGCATTTGGAAAGCGATCGCCGAGAAAGCAGGTCCGCTCGTGCAACAGTTGCAATCGCTTCAAAAAGATCGGATGGCGTCGCCGAAAACAGCCACGGTTGTTCCCGGGATCAACGAGACCAACGTCGCCGAAATCGCCGTCGCCTTCGAGGGGGAGAAAGTCCTGAACAACATTCAGTCCGGACAATTCGATCCAGATTCAGGATTCATCGTCGCGGCCCGCCTGGTTGGGACCCCGGACGCGGAGGTTCTGATCCAGCAGGTGCTCGCGGCCATCGACAAGGAGAAGCCGGGCCTGCGCGATCAGATCGAAAAATCGCGCCGAAGGGTCGGATCTGCCGCGGTCTTCGACATTCCAGCCGCTGTTCTGGGCGAACACAACCTGCCCTTTACGAGCAGCCTCGCCGTTGGGCCTGGCAAGGACGGAACCATCATGGCGCTGGGCCGATCGGATAGCGTGACCGCTTTTCTGTCGGGACGTACCGAGGGAAGACTTCGGGGGCAGGTAAACGACACGCTGTCACGCCGCGGCCAGATCTGGCTTTATCTGCCCCTCCCCAAAGACGCCACAAAGAGTCTGGGCGGTGGTGCCGGGGAGTTGAGTGCGAATCCGATGTTGGCCGGCCT
>DATEKZ010000712.1:0-2559 GCA_035277185.1 Verrucomicrobiia bacterium | reverse complement strand
TGGGACGCGCCGGCAGGCGGCTCCGTCTTTGTCTCGGCTGCCTTGGCGGTCGGGATGGCCGTCTGGACAAACACCTGGTTCTCCCAGATGACCGGTGTCGAGGTGCCGAATCCGGGAATCTTGAACTTCCATTTGACGTTGCTGGTTTCGCTCCATTGCACGGGAGGATCGCCTGACGGCGCCACTCCGGTTGCGAGCGGACCGCGCCACTGCGGCCAGTTTCGTTGGACGATCTCTGACCCGGCCGTGGAGCCTTCCAACAGGTTGAGGCCGGCCGCAACAAACACGACGGCCCGAAAGGGCCCCTTCAGTAACAGTTTCATTTCGTAATTCCTTTCACGAGGTCAGGGTTCGCTTGTTCACGTTTCGTTCACCAAATCACTCATAGCGCAAAGCCTCGATCGGATCCAGACGCGCGGCCTTGAGGGCGGGGAAAAATCCGAACACAATCCCGATGATCGCGCTGACGGTGAAAGCCAGCATCACGGAGGTGTGGGAAATAAGCGTGGGGAACTCGGCAAACCTCGTCAGCAGCGGGGCGAGCCAGTAGCCGGTGGCGATACCCAGGGCGCCGCCGAGCACACTCAGCAACACCGCCTCGGTCAAAAACTGCAGCAACACGTCGCGACCGCGCGCGCCGACCGCCAGGCGGATGCCGATCTCGCGGGTCCGCTCCGTCACACTGACCAGCATGATGTTCATGATACCGATGCCGCCCACGACGAGGGATATTCCCGCGAAGAAACCGATGAGGATCGTCATGATGCGATTGTTGGCGTTGAAGAAATCACTCGTCTCCTGCTGCGTCCGAACCATGAAGTCGTCGTCCTTGCCCTCGGTAATCTGGTGGCGCTGGCGGAGGAGGTCGGTCAGCTGGGCCTGCACGTCCACGATGTCATGTGGCGTGGCGGCCTGCACAAAAAACGAGCGCAACCGGGTGTCGCCTGAGAGCCGCTTCATCGCGCTCGTGTAGGGCATCAGGATGATGTCGTCCTGGTCCTGGCCGAAGCTGCCGGAGCCTTTGGCCTCCAGCGAGCCGACGATCGTGAAGGGGACGCCCCTGATCCGGATGACCCGGCTGACCGGGTCAACATTTTCACCGAACAGTGTCGTGGCCGTGGTCGCGCCGATGAGGCAGACTTTGCTGGCGTTGCGAACATCCGTCTCGGAGAAATTGTCTCCACTGCTCAGGTTCCAGGAACGGGCGGCCAGGTATTCGGAGCTGACGCCCAACACCTGGACGGATGTGTTTTGATTGCCGGCGGCGACCTGGCCCTGCGTGCGGACTTCCGGGCTGACCGCCGTGATGCCGGAGATTTCTTTGCGGATGGCCTCATAGTCGGCCAGCGTGAGGTTGGGCTGCATGCCAAAACCGCCGCGCACCCCGCCGCGGGACATGTTGCCGGACATCACCGTCAGAAGGTTTTGACCCATGCTGGCAATGCGCTTGTCCACTTCGGCTTTGGCTCCAGTCCCCATGCTCACGCCGACGATCACCGCCGAAATGCCAACGATGATGCCGAGCATGGTGAGAAACGCCCGCAGGATGTTTCGGCGCAGGGCCCGCATGGCAATTTTGAAAACAGCAAACATGGGTCAGGCGAGTTGGACGGCCTTTTGTTCTGCGTCGAGGCTGGCCAGTTCTTCCGTGGCAAGCAAACGTTCCTTCACGGGTTCGTCGCTCCGGACCAGGCCATCGCGCATGACCACCACGCGCCGACAGTAGCGCGAAATGTCCAGCTCGTGTGTCACCATCACCACAGTTATACCCTGCGCATTCAACTGCTGGAAAATGCCCATGATTTCGATGCTGGTGCGGGAATCCAGGTTGCCGGTCGGTTCGTCGGCGAGCAACAGTTTGGGCTGGTTGACCAGTGCGCGGGCGATGGCCACGCGCTGCTGCTGCCCGCCGGAGAGCTGGCTGGGCGTGTGCTCGGCCCGATCGGCCAGGCCAACCAATGCGAGCGCCTTTTCTGCAAGGTCGCGCTGAACGCTTCCACGGATGCCCGGCCGGCAATAAAGCATCGGCAGTTCGACATTTTCCAGCGCCGTCGTGCGAGAGAGCAGGTTGAAGCCCTGAAAAACGAAGCCGATTTTCCGGTTGCGCAGATCCGCCAGCTCGTCCCGATTCAATTCGCCGACGTTCACCCCATCGAACAGGAAGCGTCCGCTGCTGGGTCGATCCAAACAACCCAGAGTGTTCATCATCGTGCTTTTGCCGGAACCGCTGGCGCCCATAATGGCGACGAATTCACCCGCCTGGATGGCGAGCGTCACACCCTGCACCGCGTGAACTTCGACCTCGCCGCTGGCGTAGGTCTTGCGGAAGTCCTCAAGTTGTATGACCGGGACGGACATGATCGAACATTTCAGATCGAGGACCGGGCTGGTTCAACGACGCCCGCCGAACGAAGGGCCGAATGGATTGGCCGCCGGAGCCGCCGCGGTGGTCGTTGTCGTTTTCAATCCGACTACCAGGACATCTCCTTCGTTCAGACCTTCCTGGATCTCGGTGTTCGTGCCGTCCGCGATGCCGGTCTTGACCGAGACCGCCTTGAG
>DATEKZ010000711.1:0-4690 GCA_035277185.1 Verrucomicrobiia bacterium | reverse complement strand
CACGCTGGGATCCTGGCCGGGTTGCGGCGGTGTGAAGGGCACCGTTGTACACGTCGTTGCCGACAACACATCCGAGCTTTCCAACTCGAAGCCCGTGGCGGATGCAGGCCACGAAATCGTGATGTCGTTGCCAGCACGCGTCGCGCTGAGCGCTGGCGCCGAGGTTCCAATGTTGATGGCGTATTTGGCCGCAAGATAACTGAACACCGCATTCCGATCCGTGCCCGATAGAGCCAGGTCGTAAATGATGATCTCCGCGATGTCGCCCTTCATCTTGGTGAATAGATCGCCCCGGGTGCCGACCAGCAATGGCGTGCCTGAGTCGGTGATCGTCGCCGTGATGTCGCCAAAGCCGTTTTCCTGGCCGTCGATGTAGTGACGCGCCGTGGTGCCCTCCATATCGAAACCCGCGATGATGTATTGGTTTGCCGGCAACGCGGCGGCGGCGTTCACGTTGCCCAATCCAGCGGTTCCGCCACGGAGCACATTGGGAATGCCTGAGTCGGGCGCAACGTAGTAGTCCGTCGGCCGCGGCAGATTATTCTCCGTCTTGGCCCACACCGCGCGGAAGGAGGCAAAATCATCAAACCTCACCACGAAGAAGGTCGAGAGATCGCCCGTGATCGCGATGCTGGGCGAACTGGCGACGGAGAGATAATCGTTGTTTCCATCAAAGCGCAGCGCCGGTTTGTTGGTCACCGCGTTGGCTATCCAGAGCGGGGCGGCCGTCTCATCCGACTGTTGCGCGTTGTTAAAATTACCCGATTGATCGGACCAGGCCGTCACCGCGCCGGCCAGGTTGGTCGTCACGCCCGCGTCGGCGCGCAGCCAGAGTTTCAACCGCGCCGGCGACGGCAGCGGAACCGGTTGCGTGGAACTGACGGTGATCGCCACCGGAGCGGAAGTCGAAGCGACGCCGAGATTGTCTGTCGCCACTGCCGTCAGGCTGAAATTGCCCGCGGCAGGCAGATCGATTGTCGCGCTGTACGGAGCGTTGGTGTCGGATGCGGCGAGGCCGCCGCCGATATAGAAGTCCACTCTCACCACGCTGCCATCCGCGTCCGTCGCCGTGGCCGTTATGGTGGTATTGGTCGGCGCGACGAAGGCAGCGCCGTTCGTCGGAGTGTTGATGGCGACGTTTGGCGCTGAATTGGTCGGCACGACGATGGGCACGCCATACTTTGCGCCCAGATAACTGGACAGCGACTTGAGGTCGGCGCTGGTCAATGCGGCGTCATAGATGAGCAGCTCGCCAATATCGCCTTTCATCTGGGTGGCGAAATCGTCGCGCGTTCCGATTTTCAAAGGCTTGCCTGCATCGGTTGGGACGGCGTCCATCGAGCCGGCGCCAAACGGCGCGCCATTGAGATGGTGGGAGAAGGCATTGCCGGCCTGGTTGAACCCGACTACCAGATAGGCGTTCGTTGCCAAACGCCCGGCGCCGTCCACGGAATCATTTCCGGCGTCGCCGCCGCGAAACGCTCGGGGAACGCCGCTTCCCGGAAGAACGTAATAATCCGTGGGGCGCGGCTGGTTGATGTCCGTCTTGCCCCAAACCGCCCGGAACGTGGCAAAGTCGTCGAATTTCACCACGAAGAATGAGGCGATGTCGCCCGTGATGGCGATGCTGGGCGAAGAAGGAACTTCCAAAAAATCATCCACGCCGTCGAACCGCAGCACGGGCTGTCCGTTGGCGGCGTCGTTCACCAGCGCCGGCGCGAAATTCTCATCCAACGACTGCGAGGCGTTGTTGGCGTTGCCTGACTGGTCGTTCCATGCCGTAACCGCGCCGCTCGCGTTGGTCGTGATGCCCGCGTCAGCTCTCAGCCAGAGTTGCCGCCCGTTTGTCGGCGGCGCGAGCACGACGGATAGGGGACTGGCGGTGAGCGTGACCGGAGCGGAGGCCCCGGTGCCATCTTTGTTGTCCGTCGCCACCGCTGTGAAAGACACGGTGCCGGCGGTTGCGATACCGACGCGCATCGAATAAGGGCTGGCCATGGCCGCGCCGATGAGCTGGCCGTTGGCGAAAAAGTCCACCCTGGCGATCGTGCCGTCCGGGTCCGTGGCGACCGCGTTCAGTGTGATGACATCGGCGTCAGTGACCGCGGGACCGGGCGTGCTGGTGAGGGTGACCGTCGGTGGAAGATTGACGATGTTGTATTTGGTCTGCAGATAGCTGACGACCGAGTTCCGGTCGGTGTCCGACAACGCGACGTCGTAAATCAGGAGTTCGGCGATATCGCCTTTCATGCGCGTGAACAGGTCATCGCGCGTACCGATCCTCAAGGCCGTTCCGCCGTCGGCGAGTGTGGCCGTGATTTCGCCGGAGCCGCTGGGCTGGCCGTTCAGGTAATGCGTCAACGTGGTGCCGGCCATTTCGAATCCAACAACGAGATACGTGGCGGCGCGGAGGCGTGTTCCATCCACAGAGCCGAGACTCGTCATCGTGCCGTCGCCACGGTACGCACGCGGAATCCCTGTGCCGGGCAGCGCATAATAGTCCGTGGGCGCGGGAAGATTGACGACGGTCTTGGCCCAGACGGCGCGGTATGTGGCGAAGTCATCAAACTTGACGACAAAGAACGAGGAAATATCCCCGGCGATAGCCAGGCTGGGTGCGTGGGCCACATCCAACTGATCGTTGGCTCCATCGAAGCGCAGCGCGGGTTTGTTGTTTTGCGCGTTCGCGACCCACAACGGAGCCGCCGTGTCGTCTGTCTGGACGGCGTTATTGGCGTTGGGGGACTGGTCGGCCCAGGTCGTCACTGCGCCGCCAGCGTTGGTGGTCACGCCGGC
The DNA here is from genome assembly GCA_035277185.1 of Verrucomicrobiia bacterium. Lineage (GTDB taxonomy): Bacteria > Verrucomicrobiota > Verrucomicrobiia > Limisphaerales > AV2 > DATEKZ01. The sequence goes on along the minus strand of DATEKZ010000711.1, from coordinate 1,894 downwards.
ATCGGCTTTGAGCCAGAGTTGCAGGCCGTTGGTGACGGTGAGGATTTGCGCGTGGGCGGAGCCTGCGGTCAGGAGGAGGAGTGTTACGACTGCCAAACTGAGCGGTAATCGTTGGGTAGGGTTCATTGGTAAGTTGGGAATTTTGACGTGGACGTTGTCAGAGGTGGCTGCGACGGTCGTGATGCCGGCTATTGCTCGATTGGCATCTGTAGAACACGACCAAGAGCTCGATCAGCGTGAAAGCCAGTCGGCCGTTACGGCAGCGTGACATCAATAAGCAGGCCGTTCGCATAGATAACCCTGTCACTCACTCTCCAGAGGATTACTGCTTTTACGCTTCATGCGACAAAATGCAAGTGTGCGTTTGGAAATCGATTGAAAAAGCACAAAGACTCAGAGTTGAAAGCTCAAGACAAGAGCACCGAAGTTGGGTCCGGGTCCTCACGTCATTTACATTGGCTCCTTCAGCTGGTAGAACCCTTCCGTGCCGTCCGATTCATCGACCTTGTGGAAATCGTTGAGCTCACGCCGCCGGTTTACTCTGATCGCCGGTCCGTGCGTCATCGAGAACGAGAAGCTTTGCCGCCAGGTGGCCGCTTCTCTTCGGAAGGCCTGCGATAAACTCGGCGTCAACTACGTTTTCAAGGCCAGCTACGACAAAGCGAATCGCACGTCAGGCAAATCTTTCCGTGGACCGGGACCGGACGAAGGATTACGAACGCTCGCTTCGATTCGTGAGGCGTTCGGCATCCCAGTGCTCGCGGACGTTCACACGGAAGAACAGGCCCGGCGCGCGGCGGAGTTCGTCGATGTCCTGCAAATCCCGGCCTTCCTCTGCCGGCAGACCGACCTGATTGTGGCCGCCGTTCGGACGGGCCGGATCGTCAATGTGAAGAAGGGGCAGTTCCTGTCGCCACCCGAGATGGGGCAGGTGGTTGGGAAGGCGGTCGAGGCCGGCGGAAAGAAAATCCTCGTGACGGAACGCGGCACGACATTCGGCTACAACAACCTGGTCGCCGACATGCGCTCGATCCCGATCATGAGGCGTTTCGGGTTTCCGGTTATTTTCGACGCAACGCATTCAGTACAACTGCCTGGCGGCGGCGGCGACAAATCGGGCGGGCAGCGCGAGTTCGCCCCGGTGCTGGCGCGGTGCGCGGTCGCGGCGGGGGCGGACGGCGTATTTATTGAAACCCACCCCGATCCGGATCGCGCCTTGAGCGACGGCCCGAATATGGTGCCGTTGGCGGAGATGCCCGAATTGCTCAGAGACCTGTTGAGGGTCCGGGAGGCAGTCTCGTGAAGAAGCTCTAAATCCCAAGTTCCAAACACCAATGAAATCCCAAGCTCCAAATTCCAATCCTGCGCCGGGCAATGCCTTCCCTTCCGTGGATGTCCGGATAGACTTCCGTTTGGATCTTGGATCTTTTTTGGAGCTTGGAATTTGGAACTTGGAGATCAGTGGATCGCATGCCTAAGCCTCTTCGGCCAAAACATTCGCGTTCGCTCCGCGCGCGGTTCGCCGGTGTGAAACTGTTTCTCTGCGACGTGGACGGCGTGTTGACAGATGGCACGGTGCTCATGGGGAACGGAGTCGAATCGAAACGGTTTAACATTCGGGATGGCCTCGGGTTGCGGATCCTGCAAAAGCAGGGAATCCGGGTCGGCTGGATTTCGCGCCGGACCTCGACAGCCACCGCGCAGCGCGCGCAGGATTTGAAGATCGATTTTCTGCACCAGAGCGACGGCAGCAAGGTGGTGGCGGTCGAGGCGATCCTCGCCGAGACCGGTCTGACATGGGCGGATGTTTGTTATGTCGGCGACGACATCGTTGATCTGAGCGTGATGAAGCGGGCGGGCGTTGCCGTGGCGGTCGCGGACAGCATTCACGAAG
>DATEKZ010000710.1:0-2372 GCA_035277185.1 Verrucomicrobiia bacterium | reverse complement strand
AGTTCCCTCGTTCTTTTCGTGGTTTCCGAATTGAAAGGCTGCGCTGACTCTATCGGGTTTCCTTGTTAACGCAAGGACGCGAAAACATACGGGGGCCTTCCAGTCCGCAGCAACCTCCGCCAGCCCGACGTGCAATCGAATAGACTGCGGGCGCGCCTGGCTATCCACGCGTTCCTGCGCCCAGGATGGGCGCACTCCGGACCGCGCCTATCCCGGGCGCAGCAGCTCCGAACACTCAGGGTCACCGCGGAGATCTCCAAAGCCCGTCCGGCTTGCAGTCGCGCTGCGGCCTGGAAGGCCGCGGTCCGTTCCGTTACGCCCTCAAACTCTTGCGCGACCCGCGGAAATCCGTTATGCCGTGCGCATGGAGTCCAGGGAAGCGCTGGTCGCCTTGAACATGATCGAGCACGTCGGCCCGGTTCGGGTGCGGCAATTGCTCGAACACTTCGGAGACGCGCCCTCTATCCTGCGCGCTTCCAAATCCCAACTCCTCCACGTGCGCGGCATCGGCGAGGACACGGCCGACGCCATCACTGGTTGGGAGAAGACGGTCAATCTCGGCGCCGAGTTGAAGCGCATCCAGGAATTCGGCTGCCACATTCTCACCCAGGCGGACGCCGAGTATCCCGAATCGTTGCGGCAGATTTACGATCCGCCCATCGTCCTCTACGTCAAAGGCAAACTCACAACCAAGGACAAGAATTCCGTCGCGATGGTCGGCTCGCGTCGGACAACGCATTACGGAATCGAAACGGCGCGCAAACTGGCCTATCAACTCGCTTACGTCGGTGTCACAGTGGTAAGCGGCGGCGCGCGCGGCATCGACACGGCGTCGCATCAAGGCGCCTTGAGCGCGAAAGGCCGCACGGCTTGCGTGCTCGGCACCGGCATCAACATTGTTTTCCCGCCGGAGAACGCAGAGTTGTTCGAGCGCATCACCGCCAACGGCGCGGTCATCACGCAATATCCGTTCAACCGGAACGCGGACAAACAATCGTTTGCCATCCGCAACCGCATCGTGGCCGGGATGACCCTTGGCACCGTCGTGGTCGAAGCGAACCTGACAAGCGGGGCGCTGATCACCGCGAACTTCGCGGTGGAATACGGCCGCCAGATTTTCGCGGTGCCGGGCCGCGTTGATTCCCCGCAAAGCAAGGGCTGTCACGACCTGATCAAGAAGGGCGCCAAGCTTTGCGAAGGCGCGGAGGACATCCTCAGCGAATTCGAATACCTGTTCCCTGCAAGCAACCGCCCGCCGTCGCCAGGCGAAACTGGCATACTACCGGCGCTGGAACTCCCGGAGAACGAACAGAAGGTTTACGATGCGCTTGGCCAGGATGAACTGCCGATGGATGACGTGATCCGCCGAAGCGGTCTGCCCGCCTCAACGGTTTCGGTCGCGCTGCTCAGCCTGGAGATGAAGCGACTGATCCGCCAACTACCGGGAAAGCTGTTCTTACGAAACCGATGAATCATGGCACTCTGCCTGGCCCTTACTTGCCGCAGACGCAGATCGACGCAGACTAACCGGAACGAAATCGAGGTGGACGCGAATGGCGCGAATTGTCGAAAAAAAAGAAGCTCAATTCGCGCAAATTAGCGCAATTCGTGTCAGTCTTTATCCGCGTCTATCTGCGGTTTCTGTTTTGTGTCGTTAGTGTGGCGCAATCACGGCGGTGTCGTTGCCCGGATTTTAGGATCGCAAAATACAGACCGGTTGCCCGGCATTTGTCCAACCGGTTGCGGCAGGTTGACAGGAAAGTTCTTTGTGCTTTTGTGCACGACAATCTTCATCTTCCAGACATGAGCGCGATCCGCATCCTGCACGTCGATGGCGACAGCTTCTTCGCCAGTTGCGAAATAGCTCTGGACCCGAACCTGGAAGACCGCCCGGTCTGGGTTGGCGGCGGCCGGCAGGGAGACGGGATCGTCATCGCCGCCAATCGGGCCGCAAAAAAATTCGGAGTCCAGACCGGCATAGCCTGTTTCGAGGCGAAGCGCCTTTGCCCGCACGGGGTGCTTTGCCGCCCGCACTACGAAGACTACCGCCGCCTTTCCCAGGAGATGTTCCGCATCCTGGAGGAATACTCCCCTGTTCTCGTGCCGATCTCGATTGATGAAGGCTTCCTCGATTTCACCACCATGGACCAGCACGTCTGGCGGAATACGACGCCGGACGATTACGTGCAGGGAATTCGCGAGCGGATCAAACGCGAAACCGGCCTCCCCGTCTCAGGCGGTCTGGCCAACTCGTCACGGCTGGCCAAGCTCGCCACCGACGCCGCCAAACCCGGTTTCATCGAAATCCCGGCCGGTCAGGAAAAGGAATTCCTGAAGGACCGTTCGGTGCGCGAACTCTCCGGCATCGCCGG
>DATEKZ010000709.1:0-2088 GCA_035277185.1 Verrucomicrobiia bacterium | reverse complement strand
GTCGCTCAATCCACTGTACACAGATAAGGACCTCCTTTTCGAGAAGGCGTTGGTGGGGGTATGGGTCGAAAACGACGATTCCCGCGAAGCGTGGGCATTCGAGAGACGCGGTGAGAAAGGCTACAAGCTGGCCTACACCGTTGACGGGAAAACCGGCGAGTTTGAGGCCTATCTCCTGAAACTGGGCGAGACCCTGTTTCTGGACTTGTATCCCGATGACGAGGGGTTCAAGGAGATGAATCGGAACGATTTTTACAAGTCGCACTTCCTGCCGGCCCACACGTTCGCGAAGGTGACCCAGATCGAGCCGACGCTGCAGATGGCCTTCCTGAATCCGGACTGGTTGAAAGAACTCGTGGAACAGAACCCGAAGGCCATCCGCCACGAGAAGAATGGCGACAGAATCGTGTTGACGGCCTCGACGAAGGAATTACAGGAATTCGTCCTCGCTCATGCGAGGACCAAAAACGCATTTGGCGACGAACCGGCGAATTTGAAGCGGATCAAGTCCAAACCATAACGAGATCGGTACCTTGTGATTTCCCGCCAGCGTTCACTTCCGGGCTTGCTTCGGACTTTGACGGCGGCCGCGCTCATGGGCGGTTTGGCTGCGGGCTGTTCGATAAAGAGAATGGCCGTCAACAAACTCGGCGACGCCCTTTCGGGTGGCGGCGCCACGTTTGCGTCGGACGACGATCCTGAACTGGTCAAAACCGCCGTGCCATTCAGCTTGAAGCTGATGGAGAGTCTGCTTGCGGAAAGTCCGAAGCACAAGGGGCTGCTGTTCGCCACGGCCAGCGGATTCACGCAATACGCCTACGCCTTCGTGCAGCAGGACGCGGATGAACTGGAGGATGAGAACCTGACTGCGGCTACGGAGATGCGAGAACGGGCCAAGCGGCTCTACTTGCGCGCGCGCAATTACGGCCTGCGCGGTTTGGAGGCCAGGCATCGCAGTTTCGAAAAGGCATTGCGCAAAGATCCCAGGGCGGCGGTTCGCGCCGCCACCGCCAGGGACGTCCCGATGCTTTATTGGACCGGAGTTTCCTGGGCGGCTGCCATTTCTTTGTCCAAGGACAATCCCGATCTCATCGCGGATATGCCGATTGTCGAGGCCCTGATCGATCGCGCCCTGGAACTGGATGAGGCCTTCGATCATGGCGCAATTCATTCCTTTCTCATCACCTATGAGATGAGCCGGCAAGGCACGGCCGGCGATTCGGCGGCGCGGGCACGCAAACATTTCGACCGGGCAGTGGAATTGTCCGGCGGCCAACTGGCGGCGCCTTACGTTTCGTTGGCGGAAGCGGTGTCGGTGCAGAAGCAGAACGTGGCTGAGTTCAAAGACCTCTTGAATCGCGCCCTGGTCGTCGATCCCGATGCGAAAACGGAATGGCGCCTGGTGAACCTGATGATGCAGCGCCGCGCAAAATGGCTGCTGGACCGCATCGACCAGCTTTTTTTAGTGACAGATCCCGGCGGGAAAAAGGAAGGTGAATAATCGTATGCAAGAGATGACTCGTCGAATCTGGCTGGGAAGTTTGTTGACGGTGGGTTTGAGCGTTGGCAGCGGCAACCTGCGGGCGGCGGACAAGCCCGTTAACCTTCGCCTGGGCACCCTCGCGCCGCGCGGAACCTCGTATCACAAGAGCCTCATGTCGATGGGCGACAAATGGAAGCAGTCGTCAGGCGGCGCGGTGCGGCTGACGCTTTTCCCGGACGGCACTCAGGGAAGCGAGGCCGACATGGTCGGACTGATGCAAACGGGCAATCTCGATGCCGGCCTTCTGACGGCGGTCGGGCTTTCGGAAATCGAACCGGCGGTGACGGCTTTGCAGAGCATGCCGATGTCTTTCCGCACTCTGGACGAAGTGGACTATGTGGGCGAGAAACTGCGTCCGCTGCTGGAACAGCGTTTGTTGGCCAAGGGTTATGTGGTCCTGTTCTGGAGCGACTCCGGCTGGGTGCGGTTTTTCAGCAAGCGACTGGTCCTGCATCCGGACGATTTGCGCAAGCACAAGTTGTTTTCCTGGGCGGGCAACGTGCATGAGTATGACCTCTGGAAGTCCACGGGCTTCAATCCGGTTT
>DATEKZ010000708.1:0-3047 GCA_035277185.1 Verrucomicrobiia bacterium | reverse complement strand
GTGGTCCCTTTTGCCGACCTGGGCGAGCCTCCCCCCAAACCGAAAGCTGTCTGGCGCGCGAACCTTTACCGATTCAACCGCGCGAAAGGTCAACCGGCGGAATTGCTGAGTTGGTCGCCCACACGATTGCCGAGTTTCCATCAACCTGCGCGCTTCGGCTACCTGGAGTTCGGCAAGTGACCGCCAGGCGAAAGACGGAGCGCAATTCGCGTTCATCATCACGTTCACAAAGGAAAACGGCTTATGGAAAATCCGCGCATTCTAAGAAAAAAAACTCCTGATAGTATTAGTGGCTTCGATTCTAGGTGCGACGTTCTCTGCTGCAGTGGGCGTGGCAATTGATCTAGCCTACGATAAATGGAGTCGTGGGCCCTCAGGATGGCTCGCCGACGCAATTGTCGGGGCTGGCTATCTGTTAGTAATGCCGGCGGTGTTGGTGACTCCGGAAGGAGGCACTCCTCCTAACGCGTACGTTGTGAACGGATTGCTTGGGGCCTTGGTCTTCGCTGTGGGCGCAGCATTTTGGGAGTTTCTTGTGAAACGCAACGACGATAAATAAACTCACCCGATTCTGCAAAAGCCGGTTTGCTTTCGTGTATTTAGTGTATTTCGCGGTCTGAACTGCTGGTCTGAGAGTGAATGGTGTTATGCACCGTCCGCGTGAACAAGGTGCCATCCGCGCCGCGCAGGTCGCATTTGATCTCCATGCACCAGGTCGGCTGAAGCCTGGGGATATTCAGAAACACGGACTTCTTATCCGCCGCGAGAATTGCTCCCGCGACCTCCAGGCTGTGTTCGTCGATGTGCTTTGAGCCATAGTTCGCGCTGCGTTTGAGAGACCAGACTTTGACGGCGTAGTTCTTCGGGTCGTTGGCCGGGCCGGGATCGAGCGCATCGCTGAATTGGATTTCCATTCCATTCTTGTGGGCATGCAAACCAATCGGCAACCAGGACGCTTTGCCCGTCGCCCGAATGCGAAAGAATCCGCCGTCCCCCTGCCGGTTTCCCGCCCACGCATACAGGCCGCAGGTGTAGAGCTGGCCGTTGCCGGAATGAAAACGGCCGCGCATCGTGCCGGTCGGGAAGTCAGGAATCGGCAACCGCACCACGCCGCCCTGGAGCCGGCCCCCGGCGTTTTCGTGCGGCACGACGAAGATGCGGCCGGTGCCGTAGGAGAGATTGAGCAGCGAGCCTTTGAGCGGCCCCCACTGGTCGCTCGTCACCCAGAGCAGTTCGCCAGGGGAACGGTCCATCTCGTTCGTAATCCAGACCAGCGGCTGCTCCATGTCGCTGTCAGCGCTGCTGGCGCGATCGTGGTAACCAAACATGTTGCCATAGAAGCCTCCGGGATGAACCCAGTTGATGCGGTTCTTTGGCGTCCAATGGCCTTCCTGGTCCGTGACGAAAAAGGTGCCGTCATCATTCACGCACACGCCGTTGGCGGCGCGGAAACCGTTCGCGAGAATCTCCGTGCGTGCGCCGTCCCGGCTGACCTTCAGCAAGGTGCCGTGATGCGGCACAAGCGCGGGCAACGCGTGACGGGCGGATTTCGCGTAATAAAAGTTGCCTTCGCGGTCGGCCTGCAGCCCCATCGCGAACTCGTGGAAGTGCTCGGTCACCTGATGGTCGTTGTTGAAATTCTCGATGAAGTCGATCTCGTCATCGCCGTTCAGGTCGTGCAGCCGGGCTATCTGATCGCGGCAGGTCACGTAAATCGTTTCGTCCACGATCTTCACACCCAGCGGCTGAAAGAGGCCGGAGGCGATGCGCTTCCAGGTCAGTTGCGCCAGATCGCCATCCACACCGCTGACGATCCACACGTCCCCGTTCCACGTGCAAATCGCCACGCGCTGGCCGTCCTTGAAAAAGTCGAAGCCGCCAAAGCGCATCCAGGTGTGCCAGGGATTGGCCGCGTCGGGCGGTGGTGTGAGTTCATCGACCGCGAATGGGCCGTCGTCGCTGCCCAATTTGCCGCGCGTAGCCAGGGGTGGGATCCACCGCGGCGGCCCGCCTTGAGTGAGCGGCGAGAGTTCGGCCGCAGGCGGGGACTCGCGCGCCAACGCAGACAGTGCAGCAGCGTCCACGCCCGGTCCCGGATTGGCGATGACCACTTTCACATTCAGCGGCGTGACGGAGGACGGGATGCCCAACACGTGGAAGCCATTCGTTGTGATGAGGCTCGCGGCACTTTTCCCGGCCAGCGCGACCGGAACGCCTTCGGGCGCGACGCGCATCAAGAGGTCCCGCGAGGACTTGCCCACGTTGAGTGTGCGCGAGAAGGCAATGACGCCGCCGCGGTGTTCGTATCCGGGAAGTTCGAGCACGCGCGCGTCGCCGACCGTGTAGGCGACGACGACTTTGTTGCTGTGAAAGTAGGCGCCTTGGAAATGCGTCCACTCACGCGGCAGCGGGCCGTAGGGCTTGTTGTCACGCCCGCGAAAGCGCGGGTCGTCGAAACTCGCAGTTTGCGGATGCGCCCAGCCGGGTCCGACGGGATTCACGAACGCCTTTTGCCCAACGATGCTCGCATGCGTCTCGTGCGAACCGTCGAACGCGATGCCGCGCCAGTCCACAAACCGGTCGCCGGTCCAGGCCGCGGCCACTCGCATCGTGTCGTGGTCGTATAGCATCCAGGCGCGGCCCTTCGAGACACCGCCGGGGCCGTCGTCGAGACGAACGGCGATGCCTTTGTAGGCGATGTTGTTTGGCGCCGCCTGTAACGTCCAGAAGAGCGCGGGGCCGAAATCCATGCGCAGATACTTCGGACCCTTCTCGAACTCGATCATCTCGGCGGTCTTCACGCCGCGGCCAGTACCCTTCGGCAGGCTGGCGAGGTATTGCTCCGTCACATTGAAGTAGGCGGATGGGTTGTGCGGCTTCACAAATGCCTCGCGAATGTAGTGAATGGCATCGTAGCGCTGTTCCGGCGTAAGAAAGGTCCAGGCCGGCATCTGTCCGAGACCCTGGCTGAGCGTTTTGTAAAGGCTGAGAGGATCGCTGCCGTTTCTGAACGGCTCCTTCCAAAACGGACGCGAGGTGGGCAGCGA
>DATEKZ010000707.1:0-17048 GCA_035277185.1 Verrucomicrobiia bacterium | reverse complement strand
ACTATGCCGCTGCGCGAGGAGTTCCACCACCGATCATGATAAAACCATGCGAAAAACTGAGATACGCCCATCCACAATTGGGGCTACCCGATGGCATCATCTTCCCATTCAGATCCAGCGCCGCAACCATTCCCAGGCCTCCGCCTGCATTTCCAGGTTGAATTCGTGCGGCGCGTCGTAAAGACGGCCGCGGAATCGATCTGCGACCCCGGCCTTCTTGTAGCAGGCCGCCAATTTTTCGAACGAAGCATGGACGCCATCGAGCTGGAAGAGACCATCGCGGCTTCCATTGATCACCAGCAGCGAAGATGGGATCGCAAGCGACGCCACGTCGGGGTAGTCCAGGTATCCGTATAGTCCGGGCACCAGCTTGGTGTGGCCGACCGTGTTTCTGATATGCCGCTGAAGGAGGGTTGGGAACGAGGCCATCCAACCGACGACCACGGCGGCTTTGATCCGATCGTCCAAAGCCGCGAGATGGCAGGAGCGCAGGCCGCCCACGGACAAGCCCACACAACCGATCCGTTTTTTGTCCACCTCGGGACGCGTCAGCAAATAATCCACCGAGCGAACGTCGTCCCAAAAGATGACGCCCGCCCAGGTGAAACCGGCCGAGTAAATGGTTCGTCCGACGAGCTGCTCGCTTTGTCCGGATCGCTGATTGAACGCGGAGATCCGCTCCGCCTTGATATCATTCGGCCGTTCACACCAGTCCGGAGGATCGTTGTCGAGGAGCATTCGCCGTTCGCCCCAATAGAACATGTCGGTTACCAGGACGACATACCCCTGCTGCACAAGTTCCGACGCCAGACTCCGACCGCCGTAGTAGCTCTTCTTAAAATCCGTCAAGACGGGATGCTCGTTCTCGGTCTCCACCAACTTCTCCTTGCCCCAGAAGTAAAAGCCGCCGTGATCGTGCAGAGCGACGATGGCCGGCGCGGGCAATTTGACTTGTTTCGGAATCAGCAGATACGCGGGCACGCGGATTTCCGGCGTCGTATTGAAGTGGATTTTTTCGCGGATGTAATCTCCCTTGTCGATTCGTTCGGCAATTTCCGGGCGCGGGTCGCAGGGAGGGGGCGAATAATGCAGCAGTTCCAGGAGTTTCCCCCGGGCTTTTCGTTTCCAGGTTTTGTAGCTTTTGAATTTCGGGTTGAGAAACGAGAGCGAAAAGTCCGATTTCACCGCCTGGCTTTGAATGAAGGGAAACAAAGATCCAACGTCGGACTCCGTTTTCATGGATCGAACCGCGTTTCCTCCGGTCCCGCTGGTCGCTGGCTGAGCAAGGGTTGTCGCCGACTCGCGACTCAGATAGGCGGTGGTGCATGCCCCCGCCGCCAGCCGGTGAAGAAAATCGCGCCGGGAGGTGAGAGGCATGTTCCTTCTGTGATCCGTCACGGACGCAGGAGCGAGACGATGGTCCGCCATTTGGTCACGTTGTCGCCGGGAGTCTCGGAGGTTGGGTTGGGGCCCGTTCCGCCCCAAAGCTTCGGATCGAAGGCGTCCTTGGACGTGCTGAATCTCGCGTGACCGTCTCCAAAAAGCGCAGTAATGCCATATGGATTCCTGCCACTGGTATGGGCCATGGTGCCCCAGGTGTAAATCAGGTCCGTGAGGATCGACCGCTGCGCGCTCAATTCCGTCTGCTTGTGGGCCACCTGCATCCAACCCCGGTCCGCTTCGCTCGGTTTTTTGGAGAGAGCGTCCATTTGCGGGTAGTAATTGTAGGTCATATTCACCTGCCCATCGATGGAGTACATGGGCCAGGGAACTGTGGCGCTTTCGAAGTATTTTCTCTCGAAAACGACCCTGAACCACTTTTCCTGACGTGAGCTTGGACAATAGAATATGTTCGGTGTCCGCAGATAATTGCCGGTGTAGAGAAGGCCCAGGTTCCTGGCGAGATTCGCCTCGGCCGGCCGGCCTAGTGGTCCATTCCAACCGAAGAGAAGATAGCTGTAGTAAGGGCGGGTATCATCCTCAGCGGGCAGGGTGTCCGGGTCGAAAAACGGCGGGGGCAGTTTGTCCTGGTTGTCATTAGCGTATAAGAAGGTTGCGATGCCCATCTGTCGAAGGTTGTTCAAGCAATGCGTCTGCTTGGCTTTCTCCTTCGCGCGAGACAACGCGGGAAGGAGCAGGCCGGCCAGGATGGCGATGATGGCAATGACGACCAGCAGCTCGATCAGAGTGAAGCCAGAGTTCCGTTTCATGATGCCTTTCGGCTTGCCCCATGTGTTGAGGGCGCGGAGCAGTGCCAGCTTCGGGTCTAGTTCAATTGGTTTCTAAAGTCAACAGGACGCTGATGGTTCAAGCAATCCGCATCGTCAGGCCGCCGTCGATGGTCATCGTTTCGCCGGTGATATAGTCGTTCTTCACAAGGGTCAGGATGAGTTCCGCGACCTGCTCCGGCGTGCCCTCGCGATGCAGCGGAATGCGGTGATCGAGATTCAACCGTCGCTGTTCCTCCGTCATCGACGCGTGAAAGGCGGTGCGCACGACTCCGGGCGCCACACAATTGACGCGGATATTGTCATTGGCAAATTCGCGCGCCAGTGCCCGGGCAAATTGCGGCAATGCGCCCTTGGCCACCTGATAAGCAATGTTTGTAATTACGCCCCGGATGCCGGCTGTGGAGGAAATCAGAATGATCGCGCCTTCCTTTTTCGCGCGCATCGCGGGAATGGCCGCGCGGCAGAGGTGGAAGACCGCGTGCACGTGCACGTCAAACGCCGCGTGCCACGCCTCCGCCGTCAGATCGAAAAGGCTGCCGTTCACCGGTCCGCCGGCGGAATGCACGAGCACATCGACCGCGCCGAGCCTGGACTCGGTCTCGCCCACGCAACCCGCGGCCTCGGCGGCCCGGCCGCAATCGGCTTGAATGATTTCGCAGCGCCGCCCCAGCTTTATGATCGCGTCGCGCGTGGACTTGGCATCGTCATCCAGGTGTCGGCCGACGATGGCCACGTCCGCGCCTTCTTTCGCGAGCGCAATGGCGGTGGCGGCGCCGATTCCTTTGGTTCCACCGGTGACGAGTGCGACCCTTCCGGAGAGATTCATAACACTTGGGTGTGTTTAGAGGCGGGCCGCACCGGCGTCAATGTCCGTGATGGAAACATGGGTGCGTTGCGTCCCCACCCTGACCCTCTCCCCTGGGGAGTGGGAACAGCCGAAGCGGCGTCCGAGACCAAGGACGTTCGCAACCAGAAGGCCGGACATCGTCTCCCTCTCCCCGAGAGAGAGGGCGGGGGTGAGGGGGAAGGAGGCGGCCGAAATATCCGCGCGCTGCAAGATTTTGAGACGCCCCCCAACACGCCTGATCCGCGCGACTTGTGTGCTCACGACTGTTGCTATGCTTTGAAGAAAATCTTTCGCCGATAAAGCCAGTAGAGCACGCTCCACGCGGCGCACATGAAAAAGAATTTCTGAAAGACGGGAAACCACGCTTCACCGAGGGGTTCCTTGAGCCAGCCAATCCAGGCGTTGCTCGCGCTGCGGAACCAGCCGCCGAACGCGTTGCCGATCACATAGGCGGCGATGGAATTCATGCCGACCACCACGAGTGGAAACGCCCATTTCCTCCAGCCCATCACTTCAATGCTCCAATAGAAGAACAACAGGATGAGCGTCGTCCAGCCGGCCGCGTAAACGGCGAAGCTGGGCGTCCAAATGCGCTTGATGAGCGGCAGCCACGGACTCACGACCATGCCCATCGCAATGCCGCTCACACCGGCAATCAACAGGATGAGCATCGTCTTGCGTTGGGGCAGGCGGTTCATGATGAGTTGCCCGGCCATCGCCCCGAAGATGATGGTCGCCGTAGCGGGAATGGCGTTCAGGCCGACATAGTACCCGGAGTAGTTGCGGCCGAGCATCCACAGATCGAAGGCGCTGCCGATGTTTTCGTTGCCTTTCGCCCAGGGACCGCCGGGCCCGTTCCACGGATTGAACATCCAAAGGAGGTTGTACCCGACGAGAATCGCCGCCGCGACCAACCCCTGCGTGCGAAAGCCTTTTCCAACGACGAAGAATGCGAACACGTACCCGATCGCGATCTGTTGAAGTACCCGAATAAAGCCGACACCCCACCTCTCCGCGCCGAAGTTGTCAAGCAGCACGCCGATGAGCGTGAGGTTGAACGCGCGGACGAGGACGTGGCGAAACTGTTTGGCCCACGAGTCGCCGAGGGCCGTCCGTCGCGCCAGCGCGAACGGCATCGCCACGCCGACCATGAACATGAACGACGGCTGGATGAGGTCCCAGTACACGCAGCCTTCCCAGGCGACGTGCTCGTTTTGAACATAGAGCCAGTTCCAGATCGGGTGTCCCTTCAGCGAATGAAAAATGGAGCCGGCCAGCAGCGTGAGCATGATGAGGCCGCGATAGGCGTCGAGGGATTGGAGTCTCTCGGTCGCCGGACGCGCTGGTATGGAAGCCTGCGGGGTTGCCGGACTCGCTGGTTTGGGTTCGGAGGAAGATGTCGCGTTCATAGTCTTGCCGGGAAACCTTCGGTTCTGCCGGAGGACTCGCGGAGTTTGACGGTTCCGGGAGTGCTCAGATGCGCGGGGTCGGAGTCGCAATGGTTCCCCCTCTCCATGAACCCGAGCGCCCCCTCACCCCGTCCCTCTTCCCCGATGGGGGAGAGGGTGACGTCTCGCCGAGTGAGGGGGAATGGGTTCAAGGGCCCAATGCGCGAAATTTTTCGGGGATTTTCACCCTGCCCTCTCCCTCGGGAGAGGGAATACGGGTCGGCACCATTGCCAACTACCAAGCGCGCTTGTTCCTTCGGCGCGCGGCGAACGATTCTCCCTCTCCCGAGGGGAGAGGGCCGGGGTGAGGGGAAAGGTGCCGGTCGGATAGCGCCGCGCGTCGGTCTTCGACTTGGCGCGCGAGGATCGCTCGAAGGGCCGCATGGCTTTGAGCCATTCATCGATTCAACCCTCCGGCCTTGCCGGAGGTCGGTGACAAACATCTCGTCGACGGGCCGCTCATTCTCATTCTTCAAACTTCAGTGTGCGCGTATCGCACTCCAATCCGGTCGGCACCGTGAGCGGCGTGTAGAGTTGCGGCCGTCGGGCGCGCATCCATCTTCGCCCGCTGCTGTCGGCCAGGAGCGAGGCGTCGACGTCGGCAATGACCATGTCATCGTCGGCTTTCCAGGTCTCTGCGAGCACACGCCCGTAGGGATCCAGAATCATCGCATTGCCGGTGCGGATTTCGTCGTCGTCCACGCCCACGCCATTGCTGAAAATGAGGAAAAGTCCATTGTCATGAGCCCGACTCGGCAGCCAGCGCATCAGCCAGCCCCGTCCCTTGTCGCTTCGAAATTCCCGCTCGATCGCGGTCGGATCCGCGTGCCGCTGGTCCCACAGGCTGCGGTCGATGACGCCCATCAAATGCGGGTTCTTGGAACGGCAGCCGCCGGTTTGGTGAGGCGCGATGAGAATCTCCGCGCCTCGCAAGGCCGTCAAACGCACGTTCTCGATGATGTTGCAATCGTAACAGATCAACACGCCCACTCGGAATCCCTCCGGGATGTCGAACACGGTATAATCCGAGCCACTGCGAATGGACAGGTGTTCGAACGCGTGAAGTTTGCGATGGCGCTGGGCGCGGCCGTCGGACATGGCCACCACATAGCTGTTGTAAAACTCTCCAGGTGAGGCTGCTTCCACCAAGCCGGCGCCGATGGTCATCCCAAACTTTTTAGCCAGGTCGATCAACCGGCGCGAGCTCGGGCCTTCGAGAACAGGCTCCGCCATTTGACCCAGGTCCCGCGCTGAAAGATTGCGGATAAACCAGTATCCGGTGATGCAGCATTCGGGAAAAACAATCATGCGCACGTTTTGTCGCGCCGCTTGTTCGACAAACGTTTCGATCCTTCGGAAGTTGGCTTCCTTGTCTCCCGGCAGGCTTTCAAACTGCACGGCGGCGACGCGCAAGGTTCGTTTATCTTTCTGGCCTTTCTTCATCCTGGCCGAGTAGAGGGTTAACAACTGAGTTGATAAACCAAACCAGACGCCGGCAAAAGCAGAAAGACGGACGGTTCCAGGATGCCGATGGTGACCTTTTCCCGCTTGCTCAGTATCCAATCAACAGACGGACAAATGAGTTGTGGATTCAACGACGGACGAACTCCTGATGCTGAGGGTCCGGGACGGCGAAGTGGAAAAGCTGGGCACGATCGCGCGCTCGCCTTGCTTCAGGACGAGATTTCCAGCCTGCGCCAGTCGGTGACGCTCGCGTTGCTGCAGCAACCGTCGGCGAGCGAACGCCTGCGCGGCGTCAACTCGAGTCATCGCGTCGGGCAGCCGAGGCGGCGTCCGAGAACCAAGGATGTTTTGTGAGCAGAAGGCTGGCCGTGCCCTACTCCCTCTCCCCAAGGGAGAGGGCTGGGGTGAGGAAGCAAACGTCCAAACTTCCCCGCGGTTGCAGATGCGCCGGGGAGCGCACGCCGTCCGACAGGGACACGCGGGCCGCGCGCTATCCAGAGCATTCCAGTCGCAGATAGCTGAAACAAATTCAGCCAACTCGGTGTCTTTCGGATGGACCGTCGGGAATTTTCGTTCGAGACACATTTTTTACCGACCCTAACCGGTCGGCGGAACGTTCGTCTAATTGGCAGGGAATGCCCAGGCAGTATTGCTGTGGGCAATCCGGCTCAGGAAACATCGCAATCAATATGAGTGCATCGGCCCAACCCTTGCTTCGACTCGAAGGCGTCAAGAAGGTCTTTTACACGGATGAAGTGGAGACCCACGCCCTGGCAGGAATTCACCTCGAAATCAACAGCGGCGATTATATTTCCATCGCGGGCCCATCCGGGTGCGGCAAGTCCACGTTGCTTTCCATCCTGGGGCTTTTGGACTCGTCCACAGAGGGATTTTACATATTGAACGGCCAGCCGGTGGCCAACCTTGACCACGCCGAACGCGCCCGGATACGAAACCGGGAGATCGGCTTTATTTTCCAGAGCTTCAATCTGATCGGCGACCTAACGGTGTTCGAAAATGTCGAACTGCCGCTGACTTACCGGGGGATGGACGGGACTGAACGCAAAAAAAGGGTTAACGAAGCGCTGGAAAGGGTGGGAATGGCCCATCGGGTGAAACACTACCCCTCCCAACTCTCCGGCGGCCAGCAACAGCGCGTCGCTGTGGCGCGCGCGTTGGCGGGCAAACCGTCCATCCTCCTGGCCGACGAACCGACCGGCAACCTCGACTCAAAGAACGGCGACGCCGTGATGGAATTGCTGGCCCGGCTGCACCAGGAAGGAGCGACGATCTGCATGGTCACGCATGACCCGCGCTTTGCCAGGCACGCGCAGCGCATTATCAATCTCTTTGACGGCCGTGTCGTGGAGGACACGGCGGTCAGAAATTGAGCCCGGCGCCAAATGAGTCTTTCCCGTCCGAGATATGTTTTTGATGACCAAATATCCAGAAGAGGAGATTGAAAGTATGCCTGTGCTCTCAAAATTCTACGGCATTGTCATCCGCATGGCCTTCATCCGCGCCTTCAACGCCCATTTTCACGCCATTTACGGGCAGTGGGAATTGATCGTGGGCATCACGCCGCTGCGAATCATTCAAGGCGAAGCGCCCGGCCGCGTCCAGAACATGGTCCTGGAGTGGGCGGCCGAGCATCAACGCGAACTGCTCGACGACTGGAACCGTTGCAGCGCGGCGATCCCTCCCTTGCCGATCCGCCCGCTCGACTGACGACCGATAACCGATTAATCCATTATGAAATCCACTCCTCCTGGCAAACTGTTAACGCTGGCATCACTCGCAACCCTCCTTGGCGCACTCGCGGCTTCCGGCAGAGCAGAGGTGCGCGAGGAATTTCATCAAACCTATCCGTTGAACAAACAGGGCCGCGTGCATTTGGAGAACGTCAATGGCAACGTGCGCGTCATTACCTGGGATCGGGAAGAGATCAAACTCGACGCCACTAAACGCGCGAAAAAACAGGAACATCTCGACGAGGTGAAAATTGAAGTGGATGCCAAACCCGACCGCATTCGTATCAAAACAAAGCATCCCGACTCGAAAACGCGACGAGACAAAAACAACTCCACCAGCGTGGAATACACCCTGACCGTGCCCAGGTCATGCCATCTCGACGGAGTCAGCACTGTCAACGGTGGAATCGAGATCGAAAAGGTCAGCGGCGACGTCAAGGCCAACTCGGTCAACGGCCAGGTCAAGGCCGTCGGACTGTCGGGCGACGTCGCTTTGTCCACCGTCAACGGCTCCGTCAAGGCCAGCTTTGCCGAACTGAAGAAGGACGCATCGCTCAAGTCGGTCAATGGCGGCGTGACCATCACCCTCCCGCCGGAAGCCAATGCTGATGTCTCAGCCAGCACCCTCCATGGCGGTATCAGCAGTGACTTCTCGCTCAAGACGAAGAAGCATTTTCCGGTCGGACAGAATCTCGATGGCAAACTGGGTGAGGGCGGTCCCAGGATCGAAATGTCCACGGTCAACGGCGGCATCCGCATCGATCGCAGCAAAACCGTCGCGCTGGGCGATCGCTGAGCGCCCGGGCGGGGTGCGAAGAGCAATCAAAGCCGGTCCGATGGAGACGCTGCGTTAATGAGTGAAATGAACCTCCAACATTAAACATTCAACGCTCAACGTTCGACGATTAAAGAAACTCGGTGTTTTGAGTGTTGGAAGTTGAATGTTGAGCGTTGAATGTTTGCGCTATGCAAGATCTCAAATTCGCCTTCCGCCAACTGCTAAAGAATCCCGGCTTCGCCGCCGTCGCCGTGCTCACACTCGCGCTCGGGATCGGCGCCTGCACCGCGATGTTCAGCCTGGTTCATGCCGTCCTGTTGCGACCGCTTCCGTTTCGTGATTCCGACCGCCTGGTGTGGATCGAGAACGTCGGCTCCGGCGGAATGTCTGCCCGGACGACTCGCGTGGATAATTTTATGGAATGGCGCGCGCAGAACAGCTCGTTCGAGGAACTGGCCGCATATTTCGCGTTCTTCGACTACTCGCGCTACACCCTGATTGGCAGCGGCGAACCCCGGCGTCTGCGCGGCGTCGGCATCTCAAGGAACTTCCTGGACGTCCTTGGGGTGAAGCCGATGCTCGGGCGCGGTTTCACGGACGAAGAATGTGTTTGGAACGGACGCAAGGCTGCGATGCTGAGTCACGCCTTCTGGCGGCATCACTTTGCGAGCGACCCAAAGGTCGTGGGCCGTTCAATCACCTTGAACGGCGACGCGACGGAAATCGTGGGTGTTCTGCCGCCCACGTTTGATTTCGATTCCGTATTCGCTCCGGGAACCGAGGTGGAGCTGCTGCTGCCGTTCCCGTTGACGGAAGAAACGGCGCGCTGGGGAAACACGATCTTTGCCATCGGGCGGCTGAAACCGGGCACCACGATCCGGCAGGCACAGGCGGAGTTCGAGGTCATCAGCCGGCAGGTGGCGAGCGCCCATCCCGAGCGCGGCGGGTTCGGCGCCCGGATGTCGGGTTTGGAGACGAGCATCCGGGGGGCGTTTCGACAATCGTTGTTTGTGCTCTTTGCGGCGGTCGGCTGCGTCTTGCTGATCGCGTGCGCCAATCTTTCGAACCTGCTGCTTACGCGCGCCAATGCGCGGCGCAAGGAGTTCGCGGTGCGCGTGGCTTTGGGAGCGACCCGCTGGCATCTGATCCGGCAGACACTGACGGAGAGCCTCTTGCTGGCGGCGGGTGGCTGTGCGCTGGGTGTGCCGCTGGCATTTGCCGCGACCGCGGGTCTCTCGCGGCTGCAGACATTCAGCATTCCGCTGCTGCAATCCACGACCGTGGACGCGACGGTGTTGGGTTTCACGGTGGCCGTGACAGGCCTTGCCGGCCTGATTTGCGGAACACTGCCCGCGCTCCAAATGGCCCGCGGGAGCATGCAGCAACGGCTCAGTGACGCCGGGGCGCGAGGCACGGGAGGGGCGGCAGCGGCGCTGGTGCGCAAAGGGCTCGTGATCTCGGAGATTGCGGTGGCCTGCGTGTTGTTGGTCGGCGCCGGATTGTTGATTCAAAGCTTCGGAAAACTGCTGGACGTGAATCTGGGTTTTCAGCCGAAGCGAGCGGCGTCGTGGCGCGTGGACCCGACGCGTTCGTTCAACTCCCTTGCGGAAGGCAACCGTTACTACGACCGATTGATTGAGCAGGTTGCGGCGATTCCCGGAGTCGAATCCGTCGGGTTGAGTGACACCCTGCCGCTGGGACGCAATCGCACCTGGGGCGCCGGCGCGAGAGGCGTGTCCTATCCACCGGGCGAATACCCCATCGCGTTTCCTCGAATTGTCGATCATCGCTATCTCCAGACGATGCAGATTCCGCTTCGCGCCGGCCGCTACTTTGATGCGAATGACAATGCTGAATCCGAAAAGGTCATCGTGATCAACGAGACACTGGCACGGCGTCTCTGGCCGGGCGCCGAGGCCATCGGGCAAATGATGAGCCAACAGGGAGGTTCGCGGGTCATCGGCGTGGTGGGTGATGTCCGCCATAGCACACTTGAGGAAGCAGGTGGCCCGGAAATGTACCTGAACTTCCGGCAGATCAGCGATTGGAACGCGGTCGAACTCGTCGTCCGCGCCACCCGTCCCGCCGCGTCGCTGGCGCCCGACGTGCGGACGGTGATGAAGGCGTACGATCCCAACCTGCCGGCGACCGAATTCACCACGCTCGATCAGATCGTGGATCACGCCGTCGCGCCGCGGAAGTTGATCACCCGCCTGCTCACGGCCTTTTCGTCGCTGGCACTCGTGCTGGCAGCCATCGGTCTGTACGGCGTCATTGCCTATTCAGTGAGCCAGCGCAACCGCGAGATTGGCATCCGGCTGGCCATCGGTGCGCAACGCAGCGATGTGCTGCGCATGATCGTCGGAGAAGGATTCAAGATGGCCGCGATAGGCGTCGTTCTGGGCTTGATCGCGGCACGGCTCGCGACGCGGGTGCTGGACAGTTTGTTGTTCGGCGTTGCCGCCAGCGATCCGTTCATCTTCGTTGCCAACGCAGCCATCCTTGTCGTCGTCGCGCTCCTGGCGTCTGCCATTCCGGCTCGCCGCGCGGCGCGAGTGGATCCGATGGAGGCGCTCCGGTATGAATGACAAATGACGAATTCCGAATGACGAAGGAAATCCTAAATCCGAATGTCGAAGGCAACGGACGACTGGCGCCTTGTTGGGATTTCGGGCTTCGTCATTCTTTCGACATTCGACATTCGGATTTCGTCATTGTCCAGAGCTCCGACAGGAGTCGCGAGTCATTGGACCTCCTCACGTCGGCTGCTACGAGATTATGAACGATTTGAAATTCGCCTTCCGCCAATTGCTGAAGAACCCCGGCTTTGCCGCCGTGGCCGTGCTCACCCTTGCGCTGGGCATCGGCGCGAACACGGCCATTTTCACGGTCATCAACACGGTGCTCCTTCGTTCGCTTCCAGTGCGGAATCCCGATGAACTGGTTCAGGTCCGCGTCACTGGTTTGTCGGGCCAGCCCAACTACACGTTCTCCTATCCGTTCTACGAACGACTAAGGGATGGTGGACGGAGCCTGTCAGGACTGTTCGCGGCCGGCGGAGTCGGACGCGAGGATCGGCTGATTGTTCCCAATGGCGGCAACGCGGAAGTCGAGTTCGTCCGAGCCCAGCCCGTGTCCGGCAACTTCTTTTCGGTGCTGGGCGTGCCGGCGATGCTCGGTCGAACCATTTCGGATGCGGATGATAAGCCGGGGAATCCCCAAACGGTCGCCGTCATCAGCCACAGTTTTTGGCAGCGGCGTTTCGGCAGTGACGCGTCCGTCGTCGGGAAGGCGATAACGTTTGAAGGTCTTCCGTTCACCATCATTGGTGTCACGCCGCCCGGCTTCTTCGGATTTCAACCGGGCGAAAACCCTGACCTGTGGTGGCCGCTGCAAGTGGCGCCGCAGGTTGGTCGGAGTCTCGGCGAGGGAAGCGGTTGGCTGCGGTTGATGGGGCGGCTCTCCCCGGGAATCGAACGGGCGCAAGCGGAGACGGAACTGGCCGTGCCTTATCAGTATTACCGCGATGAGTTCGCAGCGGCGCGCGCCGCGAAGTGGTCGGCTGAGCACCGGCAAGGATTCTTTGCTCTGAAGTTCGAGCTGCGTCCGGGAAATACTGGTTGGACTGGTCTGCGCGACCAAATGCGCCAGCCGCTCCTCATTCTGATGGCGGTCGTGGCGGCGGTGCTCTTGATCGCCTGCGCCAACGTTGCCAGCCTGCTGCTCGCCCGTTCCGCTGCGCGCCAGCGCGAGTTCTCGATCCGCAGCGCGTTGGGCGCCGGCCGGCTCCGGGTGATCCGCCAGTTGCTCACGGAAAGTCTGCTCCTTGCCGCCCTGGGCGGCTTGCTCGGTCTCCTCTTTGCGCAGGGCGGCACGCGACTCCTGCAAATCACGATGCGGCTGCAGAGCGATCCGATTTCCTTAAGCCTCTCGCCCGATCTCCGGGTGCTGCTTTTCACGACGGCAGCCGCACTGTTAACGGGCCTGCTCTTTGGGCTGGCGCCCGCGTTCGGCAGCAGCCGGCTTGATCTGGCCGGGGCGCTCAAAGGGACCGCCGGCAGCGTGGCTGGCAGCGCCAGGCGACAACGATCGCTCCAGGCCGTCGTCGTCGTGCAGGTCGGACTGTCCCTGATGTTGCTCGTCGGCGCCGGACTTTTCGTTCGCACGCTGCGGCATCTCAAAGGGATGAACGCCGGTTTCAACCGCGAAAATGTCATCCTGTTTAATGTCGATTTTGCCGACCGGCCCGAGGCGGCGCGTTGGACCGCGTTTTACAAGGAATTGATCGCGAGGCTCGAAGCGCTGCCCGGCGTCCGCGCGGCGAGCCTGTTCAATTTCGGCTTCCTGAGCGGCAATTCCTGGACCGACAACGTGGTGGCCGAGGGTTACCAGGCGGAGCCAGGCGAGAAACTGGAGTGTGCCGGGACGGTGGTGGGACTCCGATTTTTTGAGACGCTCGGCATGACCCTCCTGTCCGGTCGCGGTTTCAACGCGCAAGACGAGCAGCCGGTCGCTTCGACCAACGCCACAGCTCTGAGAACGGCGGTCATCAATCAGGTGATGGCCCGGCGATACTTTGGCGACGCGAACCCTCTCGGCAAGCGGTTCCATTTTGTGCACAACCCCGAGAAAAGATTTGAGATTGTGGGCGTGATGCCGGACGCAAAATACCGGTCCCTGCGCGAGTCGTCGCGGCCCACGTTCTACGTACCTTTCTTCCAGGAAAGTCGCGGGAGTTGGGCGACCCTCGCCCTGCGCACCTCCGCCGATCCACAAGCGGCCATGGCGAGTCTGGCGAGCGTCGTGCGGGAGGTGGATCGCTCCGTCCGCGTGCGCGACCTGCGTACGATGAATGACGTCGTCAATGATTCGGTGCATCAGGAACGTCTGATCGCGCGACTCGGCGGCTTCTTCAGTATTTTCGCGCTGGTGCTGGCGTGCCTGGGACTTTATGGCGTGTTGTCCTTCGCGGTGGTGCAACGCACACGCGAGATCGGCGTGCGCGTCGCCCTGGGGGCGCAACGGCGCGATGTGCTCTCGCTGGTAATTGGCAAAGGACTCAAGCTTGTCCTGATTGGGGCCTTGATCGGTCTGGCCGGCGCATTGGCAACCACACGTCTCGTGTCGAACCTGTTGCACGGCGTCACGCCGACCGATCCGGTGACGTTCGCCGGCGTTGCCTTGCTGCTTGTCGTGGTCGCGATGCTGGCCAGTTGGCTGCCCGCCCGGCGCGCGGCGAAAGTCGATCCGATGGAGGCGCTGCGTTATGAGTGAAATGAACTCCCAACATTCAACATTCAACGCTCAACGTTCGACGATGAAAGAAGCTCTGTGTTTTGAGCGTTGGAAGTTGAATGCTGAGCGTTGAATGTTTCCGCTATGCAGGATTTCAAATTCGCCTTCCGCCAATTGCTGAAGAACCCCGGCTTTGCCGCCGTGGCGGTGCTCACGCTCGCGCTCGGGATCATGGCAACCACCGCCATGTACAGCGTGATCCACGCGGTCGTGCTCGACCCGTTCCCTTATAAGGACGTGGACAATCTGATGAGCGTCAAGGTCTGGGACCCAGGCCAGCAGGGATACCGGACGGGCTACTCCACCGACCAGTTTCTCGAGATTGCCGGGCGCAGTTCGATCTTTGAAGGCGTCATCGCCTCGACGATCGGGGCGCTGGCGGCGACCCAACTGCTGCGCAGCCTTCTGTTTGGCGTGAGCGCTACCGACCCGCTCACTTTCATCGTTGTGCCACTGGTGCTGCTCGCTGTCGCGCTGCTCGCCTGCTGGCTGCCCGCGCGGCGTGCGGCGAACGTCGATCCGATGGAGGCGCTCAGACATGAATGACAAATGACGAATTCCAAATGACGAAAGAAATCCTAATTCCGAATGTCGAAGGCAACGAGCGACAGGCGCTTTGTTCGGATTTCGAGCTTCGGCCTTCTTTCGGATTTCGTCATTCGGATTTCGTCATTGTCCAGAGCTCCGACAGGAGTCGCGAGTCATCGGACCTCCTCACGTCGGCTGCTACAAAGTTATGAATGACCTCAAATACGCCATTCGGATGCTGCTAAAGAACCCCGGCTTCGCCGCCGTGGCCGCGCTGACGCTCGCGCTGGGCATCGGCGCGAATACCGCCATCTTCAGCGTCGTCAACGCGGTCCTGCTGCGGCCACTGCCTTACCCGGAATCCGACCGGCTCGTGTGGTTGAGCGAACGCGGGCCGAACTTTCCGACCATGTCGATCTCCTATCCCAATTTCACCGACTGGCGGGCGCAGCAGACCGTCTTCGGGCACATCGGCGTTTATAACTGGGGCAACTTCAATCTCACCGGCCGGGGCGAGCCACTCCGCGTCGAGGTGGCGCGGATTTCGGCCGATGCGCTGTCGGCGTTGCGCGCGAAGGCGGCGGTGGGCCGCGTCTTCAACAACGACGAGGACAAACCGGGTGCGGTATCCGTCGTACTGTTGAGCCATAATCTGTGGCAAACCCGGTTCGGCGGCGTCACGAATGTCCTGGACGAATCCCTCACGCTGGACGGGCGCGCTTACCGGGTGGTCGGCGTGATGCCCCCGGGGTTTGCCTTTCCCGGCCGCGTGGATATCTGGGTGCCCGTCGGGCCGTTTTCCGACCAGCCGAACTGGCAGGACCGTGGCAATCATCCCGGACTGCTTGGCGTTGCCCGTCTCAAACCTGGCGTGACGCTGGAGCAGGCGCGCGCCGGAATGGATACGATCGCTGGGCGACTGGAACAGCAATACCCTGACTCCAACAAAAACTGCGGCATCCGCATCGACGGTCTGCTCGACAACTACGTGGGCGATGCCCGCCGGGCGCTTTGGACGGTGCTCGGCGCCGTGGGGTTGGTGCTGCTGATTGCCTGCGCCAACGTCGCGAACCTGCTCCTCGCGCGGGCCGCCGCCCGACAAAAAGAAATGGCCGTGCGCACGGCGCTGGGGGCCGGTCGCTGGCGAATCATCCGCCAGTTGCTGACCGAAAGCCTGATGCTCTCGACCGTCGGCGGCGTGCTGGGCCTGCTGCTGGCCTGGGGCGGTGTGCGTCTGATTCTTGCGCTGGGTCGAAACGCCATTCCACGTTCGTCCGAGATCGGCCTCGACGCCGGGGTGCTCCTGTTCACCGTCGGCGTCGCGGTGCTGACCGGCATTCTCTTTGGACTGGCTCCCGCCTGGCAATCGAGCCGTCCCGATGTGCAAGGGACGCTCAAGGACACGTCGCGCAGCTCGACCGGAGGCCGGGCGCGGTTGCGACAGGGATTGGTCGTGGCGGAAGTGGCGCTGACACTGGTGTTGCTCGTCGGCGCTGGCTTGTTGCTGCGGAGTTTTCATCGCTTGCAACAGGTGAATCCCGGTTTCTCACACGAACGCGTGCTGAGTTTCCGTCTCGATTTGCCGGAGCGAAAGTATGAGACGCCCGAGCAACAGATCCTCTTTTACCAGGGCCTGCTCGAAAGGTTGCGCGTCCTGCCGGGTGCACAGACCGTGGCGTTGGCATCGCAGATTCCTCACGACAACAACGGGTGGCAGACGGGCTATCGCATCGAGGGCCAGCCCGATCCTCCGCCCGGCGAAGGACCTTCCCTCGAAATGTCCGTGGTGAGCGCGGACTATTTCCGCGCGCTGGGTACTCCCCTGCTGCGAGGGCGATATTTCACCGAACAGGACAATCGCGACCATCTGCGTGGCCGGGATATGGCCGGTCTGGATGACGGCCAGCGTTGGGCCGCCGGACTCAACGCGGTCATCATCGACGAGGAATTCGCGCGCCGGCACTGGCCGAACGAAGATCCAGTGGGCAAACAGATCCGGTTGCCCTGGGGAGAACGGTCCCGGCACCCGCTGTTGACGATCGTGGGTGTGGTCGCGCGCGTGAAGCTGAATGGCCTGCACGAACAAGGCGGGTTCGTGCAGGCTTACCTGCCGTTCCTGCAAGGGCCGGGCAATGGCTACGCTGTCGTGATGAAAACCGCACTGGCCCCAGGGACACTCGTCAACGCGGCGCGTCAGCAGGTTCAGGCGATGGACTCCGACCAGCCGATTTACGACGTCCGCACACTGGCCGAGATGCGCGACGGCGCGCTCGCGGGGCGGCGGCTCAACTTTGTGTTGCTGGCTCTGTTTGCATCGGTGGCGCTGGGCCTGGCGGCGATCGGACTTTACGGTGTGCTGGCCTACACGGTGGCGCAACGTCAGCGCGAGATTGGCGTGCGCATGGCCTTGGGCGCGCAACGCGGCGACGTCCTGCAACTGGTCGTCGGCCATGGCATGCGCCT
Source organism: Verrucomicrobiia bacterium (assembly GCA_035277185.1). Taxonomy (GTDB): domain Bacteria; phylum Verrucomicrobiota; class Verrucomicrobiia; order Limisphaerales; family AV2; genus DATEKZ01. Next base: position 243 of record DATEKZ010000707.1, on the reverse strand, counting down.
GACGCTCGTGGGAGTCGTCGTCGGATTGGCTGGCGCACTGGCGGTCACGAGAACACTTCAGAGCCTGTTGTTTGAAGTCCGGCCATTCGATCCGGCAACGCTGGTTTCGGTGCCGATGCTCCTGGCGGGAGTCGCGTTGTTCGCCTGTTGGATCCCTGCCCGCCGGGCGGCGCGTGTGGATCCGATGGAGGCGCTCCGCTATGAGTAGGAATTTGGAATTGAGAAATGGCTCATTGTCGGAAC
>DATEKZ010000706.1:0-2267 GCA_035277185.1 Verrucomicrobiia bacterium | reverse complement strand
GGATGGTCTGGATTGTGGCCGGGTGTCTGGCATTGGCCAGCGTGGCCTGCTTTTTATTCCTTCCGCGCGAACCCCGTTTTCAAGGGAAGGCATTGAGCGCCTGGCTGGAGGACTACGGTCAAAGCCGGCAGAAAAACCAGGAAATAGACGAGGCGGTTCGGCAGATGGGAAGCGAGGCATTACCGTGGCTTGTGGAAAGGCTCGAGAGAAAGGACTCCGCCCTCAAGCTGAAGTTCGTCGATGTTGCAAAGCGGTTGCGGTTCATAAAGATTCGGTTCATGCCTGCGGAAGAACACAGAAAAAGGGCCGCGTGGGCGATGCTGGCTCTTGGGAAAGAGGCAAAGCCTGTCCTTCCTGAACTGGTCCGCTTGCTGGACGACACTCAAACCGTTGCATGGGCAACGGCTGCTATTTCCGGGCTTGGTTGGGACGCTGTTCCGGTCCTCGCCCGGCAAATGACCAACCGGGACGATCAAGTCCGGCGTTTCGTCTCTTCCATGTTGCTCAAACTTTGTCTTCAACCAGGCGCAGAGAACCACCGCGAGGAGGTCGTTCCTCTTCTCCTTCAGAATCTGAGCGACTCCGACTACACAATCCGTTCCGCCGCCGCCGGCGCGCTGTCCTCAATCGCGGACCCGTCCACGGCAATCCCTGCCTTGATGGTGAACCTGCGAGACACCAACAATTACGTTCGGGCCATGACGGCTCAGGCGTTGGGCCGGTTCGGAACCAATGCGGCCGCCGCTGCGCCGACGCTGCTGGAACTCTCCCGGAGCCAGGACACGTTCCTGCGCGACAGAGCAGTGGAGGCCTTGAAACGAATCACCCCGGAAGGCTTGAACGATCTTGGGAATCAAGAATAACGGATCGGCAAGTTAGTCATTGCTCCGGTTAAGCCAGGCACGGTGCCGTAGGCGCTCCGTTCTGAGCAAAATGTCCACCCGTTGAGCCTCGGCGCCGCTGAGCAGGAAGTGCACGGGAAGGACCTGGATCGCGAAGGAGTGTTTGGCGCGCTCCAATTCCGGTCCGTTGGGCAAACGCCGCCTCCGAGCGTTCGTCGGCGTAGTCGCGAAGGAGGTCCCAGTCTGTTTTCACCAGTTCCATTTACTCGATACGGTCACTCATCGAAATACCGGACAAACGGAAGGCGAGACGCGGGCGCCCCTGTCGCATGCTGTGGCGATTGGTGGCGGTTTGCGGCGCCGGGTCGGCTTCCCTGCAACCTTCTGGGCCGCCCCTTTTTACCATGCCGCACACCCCGTTAATAGTCTTGACCGTAACAGCTTGACACACGTAACCTCTCGCCTGTTAGGCACAACTCATGTTTGCGCAACTTAAGAGCCTGTTTTCCAACGACATTGGGATAGACCTTGGGACTGCAAACTCCCTCGTTTACGTACGCGATCAGGGAATCGTGTTACGTGAACCTTCGGTCGTTGCCATTCAGGCAGGAACCACCAACGTGCTGGCGGTGGGTGAGGAGGCGAAACGCATGCTCGGCCGCACCCCGGGCAACATCGTCGCCATCCGTCCCATGAAGGACGGCGTCATTGCCGACTTCGAGATCACCGAATCGATGCTGCGGCATTTCATCCAAAAAGTTCACCACCGAAAGCTGATTGCTCCGCGGGTCGTCGTGGCGGTTCCCTCCGGCATCACGGAAGTCGAAAAACGAGCCGTCAAGGACTCGGCCACGCACGCCGGGGCTCGTGAGGTTTACCTGATCGAACAGCCGATGGCTTCGGCCATCGGCGTGGGTCTGCCGGTCCACGAACCGGCGGGGAACATGATTGTGGATATCGGTGGCGGCACCTGCGAGATTGCGATTATTTCCCTGGCAGGAATTGTCTTCAGCCGCAGTCTCCGTGTCGGGGGCGACGAGTTCGACGAAACCATCGTCGCCTATATGAAACGTGCCTATAACTTGATGATTGGCGAACGCACTGCGGAAGAAATCAAGATCCGCATCGGTTCGGCATTTCCGCTGGAACAGGAGTTGACCATGGAGGTCAAAGGGCGCGATTTGAGCGCCGGGTTGCCGAAAACCCTGACGGTCCGTTCCGAGGAAATCCGTGAAGCCCTGAAGGAGCCACTCACCAGTATTTTGGAGTCCATTCGCATCACTTTGGAACGTTGTCCCCCCGAACTCTCCGCCGATCTGGTGGATCGCGGCATTGTCATGGCGGGCGGCTGTTCATTGCTGCGCGGCATTGATCGACTGGTGGCCGAAGAAACCGGCCTGCCGGTCCACATTGCGGACGATCCTC
>DATEKZ010000705.1:0-2001 GCA_035277185.1 Verrucomicrobiia bacterium | reverse complement strand
CCTGCAACGTTCGCGTCACGCCGATGCCGTAACAGCCCATCACAGCCGGATGCTGTTTTCCCGATTCGTCGAGAAAGAGGGCGTTGAGCTTCTCGCTGTACTTGGCGCCCAGCTTGAAAACATGGCCCACTTCGATCGCGCGCCTGATTTTCAAAGGCAGCCCGGTCGCCACACAAAGCTCACCTGCTTTGACCGTCCGCACGTCGGCCCAGCGGGTCGCTTTGATGTCGCGTTCGACAGAAACATGGCGAAGATGAAAACCGTCCTCGTTCGCGCCCGTCGTCATCCCTTTCGCTCCACGCAACGATTCGTCGCAATAAACCGGATGCGCCGTCACGCCGACGGCGCCCAGGCTGCCCGGGTGGGCGCCAAGGGCGACGAGAATCTCTTCAGCCGTCGCCGGACGAAACGTTGTCGTGCCCAAAACACCCGCAAACTTTGCTTCGTTCAATTGATCGTCGCCACGCACGAGCGCCAGCACCGGTTTGTTTTCCACGATGAAAACCAGGGTTTTGATCTGTTGCTCCGCCGCAACGCCGTACGGCGGCCGCGCCAATGCTTCAATGGTAACGGCGCCGGGCGTCGGAAACTTTTCCGGTGCGGGACCGCTGTCGGTGGTCGGAGTGGCGGCCAGGGGTCCGCGGCTGGTGGCCTTCTCAATGTTCGCCGCGTACTGGCCGGACTCGCAATAAACCACTTCGTTCTCGCCGGTTTCCGCCGGGACCATGAATTCATGGGAAAACTTTCCGCCGATGACGCCGGTGTCGGCTTCGACCGCAAACGCCTTGAGGCCGCATCGCTCGAAGATGCGGGCGTAGGCGTCGTACATTTTCTGATAACTCTTCTGGGCGGCCTCATCCGACGCATCGAAGCTGTAGGCGTCCTTCATGATGAATTCCTTGGCGCGCATCAGGCCAAAACGCGGCCGGATTTCATCCCGGAATTTCACCTGGACCTGGTAGAAATTTCTGGGGAGCTGCCGGTACGAATTGATTTCGGCAGCGACGAGCGTGGTGATGACTTCCTCGTGAGTCGGTCCGAGGACCCACTCCTTTTTCGAGCGGTCGCGAACCTTGTAGAGGACGTCCGCCGCGGTTTCGTAACGGCCGCTTTGCTGCCAGATGTCCGCCGGCTGGAGCGCGGGCATCAACACTTCGAGCGCGCCGGCGCGGTCCATTTCCTCGCGGACAATCCCTTCGATCTTGCGCAACGCCCGCAATCCCAGCGGCAGGAAGGTGTACAGGCCGCCCGTGAGTTTGCGGACGAGACCGGCACGCAAGAGCAGCTTGTGCGACGCGATCTCGGCGTCGGCGGGTGTTTCCTTGAGAGTCGGGATGAAGGTCCGGGTCCAGCGCATGATGAGGTAGGAGGAAAGAGGTGAGAGGTGAGAGCGGTCAGTCTCGGGCGCTCTTCCGAGACGCGGTGACATCAAGAGCGAATTTCTTGGTACGGGCTTTGAGGTCTTGCATAAGCCGGTCGCGGAGGAATGCGGTTCGCACCTCTCCCTTCTCACTTCTCACCTCATTTGACCGTGTTGACCAGCGGCGCGAGTCCCTGGATGCGCACCTCGAGGCGGTCGCCGGATTCGATCAGCCCGACTCCGCTGGGCGTGCCGGTGAGAATGACGTCGCCCGGCAGGAGAGTCATGTTGGTCGAAATGAAACTGACGAGCTGATAGGTATTGAAGATCAACTGGCTCGTGTTGGAGTTCTGGCGAAGCTGGCCGTTTTGAAAAAGCTGGATCGTCAGGTCATGCGGATCGATCTTGGTTTCCACGTAAGGTCCCAGCGGGGTGAAGGTATCGAACGACTTGCAGCGCGCCCACTGGCTTTCCGAGTTTTGAATCGTGCGATCGCTGATGTCCTGCGCGGCCGTGTAGCCGAAGATATAGCGAGCCGCGGCCGCGGGCGTCACATTGCGAATGCGCCGCCCGATGACAATCGCCAGTTCCGCTTCGAAATCGGTGCGGTGATGCGGAAACGGAATCTCGATCTTGCCGCC
>DATEKZ010000704.1:0-4935 GCA_035277185.1 Verrucomicrobiia bacterium | reverse complement strand
TGCCTACAACTTGATGATTGGCGAACGCACTGCGGAAGAAATCAAGATCCGCATCGGTTCGGCATTTCCGCTGGAACAGGAGTTGACCATGGAGGTCAAAGGGCGCGATCTGAGCGCCGGGTTGCCGAAAACCCTGACGGTCCGTTCCGAGGAAATCCGTGAAGCGCTGAAGGAGCCACTCACCAGTATTTTGGAGTCCATTCGCATCACTTTGGAACGTTGTCCTCCCGAACTTTCCGCCGATCTGGTGGATCGCGGCATTGTCATGGCGGGCGGCGGTTCATTGCTGCGCGGCATTGATCGACTGGTGGCCGAAGAAACCGGCCTGCCGGTCCACATTGCGGACGATCCTCTCACCGCCGTTGCCGAGGGCACCGGGCGCGTGTTGCAGGAGCTCCAATTCCTGAAACGAGTCGCTTCCTCCAGCCGGACCTGATCCGACAAGGGCAGACAGGTCAACTTGCGTTCGCCCCGTTGTTACGACGGGGTGACAGATGCTTAAACGGCAGTATTACATTGCTTTCGGCCTGGTCCTGTTTGTCGTGCTGGTTGTCCTCAACCTGCCCGACCAGAAAGCGGCCCGGCTGAAGCTCGCCATTGGAGGGTTATTCCTTCCTCTGTTTGGCATGGCTGGATCGGCGCAAAACCTCGCCGACCAGGCCGGCAAAACCTTTACTTCCCGCAGCGCCCTGCTCGCGGAACTGGACCGCCTCCGGCGCGAAAATCAACAGTTGCAATCCCAGCTCCTGCAGGCCCAGGAGGCCTGGCGCGAAAACGCGCAACTGCGCCGCGCACTCGGCTGGCAGCAACGCGCGCCCTGGCCGTTGAAGCCCGCCCGCGTCATCGGCCATGACCCGGCCAACTGGTGGCGAACGATCTGGATCGACGTCGGCCGCCGCGACGAAGTCCGGGCCAATATGGTCGTTCTGACCGCCGACGGTTTGGTTGGACGCATCACCGACGTGGGTTTCGACCGCTCGCACGTCGTGCTGGTCGGCGACCCAAACTGCCGCTTCTCAGTCCAGATCCAGCAACTCACCGACAAAAGCATCGTGGCCAAAGGAATCATTTCACCCAGCGCATCCAGTCTGGATCGCCTGTTGGTGGACCTGATTTTCGTTCCGGGCGGCAGCCTGCTGAAGCCAGGGCAATCGGTCGTGACCAGCGGCGACGGCGGCGTTTTTCCAAAGGGCCTTGCGGTCGGCCACATCGTCGATGTGCGCACGAACGATTTCGGGCTGAACCTCGAAGCGCGCGTCAAGCTGGCCGTAAACCTGAACCACCTCGAACACGTGTGGGTGATCCTGCAATGAACTGGCTGAACACAATCGCCCTTTTGTTGGTCGCCTATCTCGCCGTCTTCTTCGAGTCGTCCTGCCGGGGTTTCAGGAACCTCTTCGGTGCGCAGATCGACCTGCTCCCCGCCCTTATTGCTTATGCGGCGCTCAGCGCGGGCATTTCCACGGTGGCGCTGCTCGCCACGCTGGGCGGTCTCTGGTTTGATTCCCTTTCCGCCAATCCTCTGGGCATCAGTGTCCTGCCTCTGTTCGTGGTCGGCCTCGCCATTCATTACTGGCGCGACCTGATCCTGCGCGACCAGCGTTACGCGCAATTCCTTCTTGGCCTGGCGGCCAGCGCGCTGGTGCCGCTGTTCACGCTGCTCTCATTGTTCGGCGCCGGCGCGGAGCCGCTCATCGAATGGTGGTCGCTCTGGCGGTGGTTCGTCATTTCGGTCGGCGGGGCGCTGTTCGCGCCGGTTTTCTTTTGCCTGTTCGACCGTTTGAACCGCGCCTTCAGCTATCAACCCCTGCCGGAAACGAGTTTCCGGCCCGATCGCGAGATCAAACGCGGGCGCGTGCCCCACCTCGATCACTGAAATGCCATGCTGATTTTTGACCAGCTTAGAAGAAACGACGCGCGCCTGCAGGTGCTTTCCGTCTGCGTGCTGTCCGGGCTCGGCGTGCTGCTGGCGGGGCTCTGGTTTGTCCAGGTGGTTTCCGCCAAGCGCTTCCAGGCCAGCCAGGTCAGCCAGTCGTTCCGCACCGTTCGGATTCCCGCGATCCGCGGAAAGATTCTCGACGCAAACGGCACCGCGTTGGCGGATAATCGCCCCAGCTATAACGTCAATCTCTACCTCGAAGAATTGCGGCCCTACTTCCAGACCGAGTTCAGCAACACCCTGAAGAGTGTCCGCCGGCAATTGGCCGCCGCCGGCGGCAAAACGTCACTGACCCGCGCGCAACGCACCGAGCTTGGAAAACAAACCCGCTATCGCGTGGTCAGCAATCTCGTCGGCCAGGTCAACCGCGCCGTACAACAGCAGCTCGTCCTGAACGAGAAGAAGTTCTTCGATCATTACGATCAGCGGTTGTTCCTCCCGATGCCGTTGCTGACCGATCTGACGCCGCAGCAGATCAGCCTCTTCGTCGAGCAGGCGGGAAACCTCCCGGGCACTGAAATGGACGCCGCGCCGGTCCGTATTTATCCGCATGGAAACACCGCCGCACACCTGCTCGGTTATATTCGCCGTGATGATGCCTCCACAGACGATGATCTGTTCTACAATTATCGCATGCCCGACTTCAAGGGCGTCAGCGGCGTTGAAGGCGCGTTCGACCGGCAGTTGCGGGGCAGGACCGGCGTCAAATCGGTCCTGGTCAACAGCCTTGGCTTCCGCCAGTCCGAAAACGTCTGGACGCCCGCCGAGGCTGGTCAAAACGTCATTCTGACCATCGATCTTCCGATCCAGCAGGCGGCGGAGAAGGCGTTGCGCAGCTCCCCCCTTTATGGCGCGAGCACGCGCGGCGCCGTGGTGGTGATGGATGCCCGCAACGGCGATCTCCTGGCGATCGCCTCGAATCCGATTTTTGATCCCAACCATTTCATCCGCGGGTTCACGCAGGCGGAATGGGATGCGATGATCGACCCAACCCAGCTCCCCCTGGTGAACCGGGCCACCGCTGGCGCCTACGCACCCGGCTCGATTTTCAAAATTGTCGTGGGCCTGGCCGCGTTGGAAGCCGGACTCAATCCCAGGGAGAAGATTTACAATGCCCCGGACCCGGCTGATCCCTCGCACGGCCATACGCTCGTGGGTCGCCGCAAGGTCAAGGATTTGGCTCCTCCCGGCGAATATGACTTCCGAACCGCCCTCATCAAGTCGAGTAACACCTATTTCATTGTCGAAGGTCTGAAGGTCGGTGTGGACCGCATCCTGGAAGCCGCCCAGTCGCTCCATTTCGGTGAACGCACGGGGATTCCGACGCGACAGGAGGAGGACGGGCTTTTGCCGACGCGCGAGTGGCAACAGCAAAATCTCGGCGGTGCCTGGTTTGACGGCGACACGGCCAACCTTTGCATCGGCCAGGGCGCCCTTGCCACGACCCCGCTCCAGGTGGCCGTCATGATTGCCGCCGTTGCCAACGGGGGCAGGGTTTTCTGGCCGCGTCTCGTCGCCCGGGTCGAACCTCAGGACACTCTCACCGGCGAACAGCCGGTTGTCTACCCACAGGGACGGGTTCGGGATCATCTGAAAGTCAGCAGACGCACGCTCAATATCGTTCGTGACGCGATGCATGCGGATGTGTCGGACGCCGACGGCACGGGTCGTCGCGCCTACGTGCAAGGAATGGACATCTGCGCCAAGACCGGTACCGCCCAGCGAACGCAAGGCAGGAAAGTCGTAGGCCACACCACCTGGTTTGCTTCCTTCGCGCCTTACACGGACCCCCGCTACGTCGTCGTGGTGATGGTCGAGGAGGGCGCTTCCGGCGGTGAAACCTGCGCGCCGCTGGCCCGGGAAGTTTATCTGGCCCTTCAAAAGCGCGCCCAGGCTCCCCGGCGCAAATCCGAGACGCTGGCCAGCAAAGACTGAGACACCGGAATGTTTGAACCCCATCTCAACGAACGCCGGTCGCGAGTCGATTGGCAGATGATCGCCGCGCTGGTCGGTCTGATGGTCATCGGCGTGTTGTTCATCTACAGCGCCAGGCCACCGGGCGAAACCACGGTTTGGTACAACCAGTTTCACATCCGGCAAATCGTCTGGTACGCCGTCGGCATTGGCGCCGCCGTGCTCGTCTGTCTCATCGACTATCATTCGCTGGCGCGGTGGGCCGTGGTCGGATATTGGCTGTCCATCGCGTTGCTGCTGGCGGTGTTCGCCGTGGGTTCGGTTCGCGGCGGCGCGCGGCGCTGGATTGATCTTGGACCGTTCCAATTGCAGCCCTCCGAGTTGGCCAAGCTGGCGTTTATTTTCATTCAAGCCCATTTTTTGAGCCGCACGACGGATGAGCTCCAGTTGCCGGGGTTGTTCCTGAAATCAGTCGGGCTGACAATTCTGCCGTTTCTTCTGATCCTCAAAGAACCGGACCTCGGTTCAGCGCTGGTTCTGCTGCCGATCGGTCTGGCGATGATGTTCATCGCCGGCGTGCCGCACCGATATCTCCTGCGTCTGGTGGGGGGAGGCGCCCTGTTGGTCACGTTGCTGCTGGTGGATATCCTCTTCGCGCCACCCAACTGGCAGATCAAACTGGAGGATTACCAACGCCAGCGTCTGCTCGTCTATTTCGGCCGTGATTTCGCGCCGGCCGGCGCCACGACGGACCAGCGCCGACGCGCGCGGCAGTTGCAGGAGGAAAAAACCTATCAGGTGAGACAAGCCATGATCTCCGTCGGATCGGGAGGATTCAACGGCAAGGGCTGGCGCCACGGCCGCCAGATCGCGCTGGGCTTCCTTCCCCCGGGCGCGTCGCACAACGATTTCATCTTCTCTGTGATTGCCGAGGAGAAGGGTTTCCTGGGCAGTATGGTCGTGCTCTCCCTCTACACCGTGGTCCTGTTCACCGGAATCCGCATCGCCGGCCAGGCGCGCGATCGGCTGGGCAAGCTCCTCGCGGTGGGCGTCGTGGCGCTGCTCTTCAGTCATGTCTTCAT